>CAZPED010000482.1:0-3835 GCA_964585335.1 uncultured Planctomycetaceae bacterium
CCAGCCAGCCGGCGGCGAAGCTCAGCGGCAACCCGGCCAGCAGTCCGGCCACGATGAACAGTCCGCCCATGGTGGGCGTGTTGGCCTTAGCGCCGTGCAACTGGTTGACCGCGGCCGAGGCCCCTTTGATCGGCTCGCGAAAGCGAAGTTCGAGCCAGCGGATCAGCCGCGGGCCCGTCAGCACGGCCAGCGCGAAGCTGCAGGCGGCCGCCACGAGCGCGCGAAGCGTAATCTTGTCGAGCCCAGGCAGTAGCGGCAGGCTCGGCCAGGCGGCCAAAAGGCGATCGATCCAAACGATGAGCATACGAGATGTGGGGGCGACCTAGCGCGCGCCTTGGCGCTTAGCCACGAGCCCTGCGCGAGTGCGTGTTAGCAAGCGAACTGCACGGAAGTGATCGGCGGTTCGCCGCGGCCCGCCTGCTGGTTGAGCGGCGTGCCGCGGCGAACGTGTTCCCTGAGACGCCGGAGCGGCAATCGCCGCCCCGGCGCTCAGTCTTGAGCCCCATCGCGAAGCACTCTCCGGAGCGGTCGACCCAGTAACCGCTATGTCCGGCGAGCATATGCTCCTACCCAGGAGGGAGGGTAGTGTCGAGTTCCCGCAAACTCTACACCTTCGATGGAGCTCACAAATGTACGGTTGTGGTGCGAAATTCACCTCACGTGACGCAGCTCATCTCGCGGGCCTCGAGCGCCTGCACCAGGCGTTCCATGGCCATCGCCCTTGATCCCTTGACCAGCACGACGTCGCCCGGGGCCAGCGTCGACTCGTGCCGCGCCAGCATCGCCTCGGGTTCGTGGCAGGCCACGGCCCGGCCACGCGGCATGCCCGCGGCGCGGGCGCCGGCCACGACGTCGGCGGCATGGTCGCCGCAGGCAATCAGCAGGTCGGCGCCACACACAGTCACGACCTCGTCGCCCAGCGTGCGGTGCAACACGCCCGCCGCGGCGCCCAGCTCGCGCATGTCGCCGCACACCACGATGCGGCGGCCCGGCGCGTCGAAATCTCGCAGCAGTTCCAAGGCGGCCCGCATGGCCACGGGACTGGCGTTGTACGTGTCGTCGATGATCGTCGCCCCGCCCACCTGGCGAATCTGGCAACGCATCGGCGGCGGCTGAAAGTCGGCCAGCCCACGGGCAATCTCGGCGTCGCTCATGCCCAGCAGCCGGCCGACGGCCACGGCCGCCAGCGCACCAGGCAAGTGATGACGTCCCCAGACGCGGACGCTCATGGCTTGTCCGTCGACGGCAAATCTCAGTTGGCCGGCGTTACATTGCACGCTGGTGGCAATCAGGTCGTTGTCGAGCGAGCGGCCGAACCAAATCGTCTTGCGGCCGGCGCCGCTGGCAGCTTTGCGCAACCGCGGATCGTCGCCGTAGACGACCGCCCAACCGTCGGCAGGCAGCGCGGTCAGTAGTTCGGACTTGGCCTCGACCACGGCGTCGAGCGAGCCAAACGTGCCCAAGTGAGCGTCGCCCACCCGGGTGATGACTCCAATCTCGGGGCGAGCCAGAGCCGCCAGTTGGGCAATCTCCCCCCCGGCGCTGGCGGCCAGTTCCAGCACGGCAAAGTCGTGTTGCGGCCGCATGGCCAACATGCTCAGCGGCACGCCGACGTGATTGTTGTAGTTCTTGGGGCTCGTGCAGCCGGCAAACTTTCGGCTGAGCACGGCGTGAATCATGTGCCGCGTGGGGGTTTTGCCCACGCTGCCCGTTACACCCACGACGCGTGCTTTCGTCTGCCGGCGGCACCAGGCCGCCCACAGGTTTAGCGCCCGTAGCGAGTCGTCGACCTGCAAGCTCCAGCAGCCGGGCGAGGGCTGTACGTAGCGCCCCGCCACGATGGCGCCGCTGGCACCACGGGCATAGGCTTCAGCTGCGAAGTCGGCGCCGTCTTGCCGCGTGCCCGGCAGCGCCCAGAAGACGTTGCCCGGCTGAATCTGCCGGCTATCGACGACGACTCGCTCGACCGGCGCGCGATCGCCGTGCCGGGGCGGCAGCGTGGCCAGGCGGAGCCGGCCTCCGACAACCGCGTGCAAGTCTTTGATCGTCCAGTGGTCCATTACCGTGGTCTCGTCAGGAGTTCGCCACCGACATCAGGCTGCCGTAGCGCGAGCTGGGCTCGAGGTTGTACAAATAGCGCCGGGCCACTTCGCGGTCGTCGAGCGGCAAATGCTCATCGGCCACGTGTTGCCAGGTCTCGTGACCTCGCCCGGCAATCAGCACCACGTCGTCGGCTCCGGCCAACGACAGGGCGTAGTGAATCGCTTGCTGGCGGTCGGGAATCCACCGCGCGGCAGTCGGATTGCGAAAGCCGCGCAGAATTTCGGCGGCGATCCCCCGCGGATCTTCGCTGCGCGGGTTGTCGGTCGTCACCACCGCGATGTCGGCGTGTTGTTCGACGGCGTGGCCCATCGCCGGCCGCTTCGAGACGTCGCGATTGCCCCCCGCGCCAAACACGCACAGCAGCCGGCCCGCGGTTACTTCGCGCAGCGTCTTGAGCACGACTTCCAGCGCATCGCTCGTGTGCGCGAAATCGACGTACACGCCAAACGGCTGCCCGCATTCGATCCGTTCCAGTCGCCCCGGCACGTGGCCGACGGCTTCCAGCCCGCGGGCAATCGTGGCCAGGTCGATGCCTTCGGCCAGGGCCACGGTGGCAGCCGCCAGGCAATTGGCAATGTGGTGGTCGCCGATCATGGCGGTGCGCACCGGCACGGTCGCCTCGCCGGCGGTGAGCAAGAAAGTCTGTTCGCTCTTGAATCGTTCGACCAGCGTGGCCGTGACTTGCGCCGACCGCTGACGGCCAAACGTCAGCACGCCGCCGGGAATCAGCGGCAGGCACTCGGCGCTGGCCGGGTCGTCGGCATTGACCACCGCCACGCCGCGCGAGGCCAGCTGGCCGAACAGCGAGGTCTTGGCGAAGTGGTACTCGGCCACCGAACCGTGATAGTCGAGATGGTCGCGCCGCAGGTTCGTCAGCACCAGGTGGGCAAACTCGATGCCCGCCACGCGCCGCTGCGCGGCTGCATGGCTCGACACTTCGAGCACCGCGTGCGAACAGCCGCGGGTCACCGCCCGGGCCAGCCATTGCGCCAGCTCGGCGGCCGGCGGCGTGGTCAGCCCCGGCGCGTTGTAAAGATCATCGTCGTCGGCCCCCAGCGTGCCCAGCAGCGTGGTTCGCTGCCCAGCTGCCCGCAGAATGCTGGCGATCAGGTGCGAGGTTGTCGTTTTGCCGTTGGTGCCGGTGACGCCGATTACCTTGAGCGTTTGGCTGGGCCAGAGGGCCATCGCCTGGCAAATGCGGCCCAGCGCTTCGCGGCTGTCTGGCACCTGGAAAACCGGCGCGGCCGCGTCGGTCGGCCGCTGGGCCACAACCGCCACGGCGCCGCGGGCCACGGCCTCGGCAATATAGTCGTGTCCGTCGTGCTGCCCGCCGGCAATGGCCACGAACAGGTCGCCGGGCTGACAGGCGCGCGAGTCGCACGTGACCCGCGTGACCTGCACGTCGCTCGTGCCGCGCAGCTGACCATCGGCCAGAACCTGGCGCAGACTGACAAGTGAACCGGCGAACGACGACATGCTGCGCTTGGCCTCCATGCCACGCGTGCAGTGAAACAAACTTTCTCGGGCGGCTTCGTTCCGCCGCAAATTGGTGGCGGGATTTTGGCGATTTCGGCTCACGCGTCAAGACGGGTTTGTTGCCCAGCGCCGGCCGGCGGTTTTACCTGCTGGACAAGCACCCTGCCGGCTGAAATGATTGAGCGCTGCGACGATAGCGGCGCCAGCACTTTTCAGCCTCACGAGGCGCAGCGCAACTTCGGGTAGCTAGCACATG
>CAZPED010000483.1:0-3821 GCA_964585335.1 uncultured Planctomycetaceae bacterium
GTATCAACGGCGGCTGAATGGCGCTGGCAACGCCAGGGCGAGACGAGTCCCTGGTATCCGTCAATGCGAATCTTTCGCCAAAGGCAATTGGGCGATTGGCCCTCGGCCGTCGGGCAACTGACCGAAGCCCTGGCTCGCTGGGCGACTAATCCGCAGGCGGGTTGATTGCCCTGGGTCGCGCCACGGTTTACGATCCACGTACTAACAGCCTATCGCGCGCGGGCACGGCCCCGCGCTCTCCATACTCGAAACAGTGCGATGTCCACGACGCTCCAGTCCCTGCAAAGGGCCTACGAACTGCACCGCGCCGGCCAATTGCTCGAAGCGCAGACGCTGTATCGGCAGATTCTCGACGCCGAGCCCAACAACGTGCACGCGCTGCACTTGCTGGGAGCGGCCTCGCACCAGACGGGTAATCATCTGCTGGCCGTCGAATTGATTGGCCGGGCGATTGCCCTGGACCCCAATCAGTTTCAGTTCTACATCAACTTTGCCACGGCCAATTTGGCGCTGGGACGCGTCGAGCCGGCGATCGCGGCCCTGCGCGAAGTGGTGCGCCTGCAACCCGACGTGCCCAAGCCGCACAACGACCTGGGCGTGCTATTGGCCAATTGCCGCCGCTGGGACGAGGCGGCCGATTGCTTCCGGCAAGTGCTGCGGCTGCAACCCGGCTACGGGGCGGCCCACAACAACCTGGGCAACGTGCTCAACGAGCAAGGCCGGCTCGACGAGGCCATCGCCGCTTTCCGCGAAGCCATTCGCACGCAGCCCGACCTGGTGCAGGCCTACAGCAATTTGGGCAACGCGCTGAAGGCGCAGGGCAAATCGGACGAAGCCCTGGAACATTACCACGAAGCGATTCGCGTGAACCCCAAGTATGCCGAGGGGTACTACAACCTGGCCATCGCGCTCAAGGAAGCCGAACAGCACGAGGAAGCGATCGCCGCCTACCGCCAGGCGCTGCAAGTTCGCCCCGATTTTGCCGAAGCCCGTTTCAATCTCGGCAACTTGTTCAAAAGCCAGGGTTTGCTCAGCGAGGCGCGCGAAGCCTTTGAAATCGTGCTAACCCAGCGGCCGCAATTCGCCGAGGCGCACCTGCAACTGGGCAGCGTGCTCAAGGCCGGTGGCGATCGGGCTCGGGCCCGGGGCGAGTTTGAAGCCAGCTTGCGGCTCAAGCCCTCGCTGATCGAGGCCTACCTGGCCCTGGCCGGGCTGCTGCGCGAGGAGGGCGATCTGGCCGCCGCGGAGACCTGCTACCGGCAAGCCATCGCCGCCAATCCGCGCAGTTTCGAAGCCCACGCGAACCTGGGCCTGACCCAACGCGAGGCGGGCCGGTTCGACGAGGCCGTCACGAGCCTGCAAAGCGCCATCGAGATCGAACCCCACTCGGCCGAAGCCTACGCCAACCTGGCCCTGGTGCGCGTCGATCAGGGACTGATTCCCCAGGCCATTGGCTGCGCGCAACAAGCCGTGAGTCTGCGCGCCGATTTTGCCCCCGCGCACAACGCCCTGGGCCTGGCGCTCGATGCCCAGGGAGACCACGAACAGGCGATGACCTCCTTTCGCGAGGCCGTGCGACTCAATCCCAAGTTCGCCGAGGCCTACAACAATCTGGGCAGCGCGCTCAAATCGCTCAACCGCAATGGCGAGGCCGTGGTCTGCTTCGAGCAGGCACTTAAGCTCGATGCCTCGTCGCCTCAAGCTCATAACGGGCTGGGCACCGTGCTGCAACTGACCGACCAGGCCGCCGACGCGCTGGCCGAGTATGAACAGGCCCTCGATCTGAAGCCCGACTACGCCGAGGCGCACAGCAACATCGGCCAGTTGATGGGCGAGGTCGGCAACTATACGGCCGCCATGGCCCGCTACGAAGAGGCCATGCGGTTGCAGCCAGCCCTGGCCTCGGTGCGGAACCACCGGGCCATCACGCTGCTGCTTTTAGGGCGTTTGGCCGAAGGCTGGCCCGAGTACGAATGGCGCTGGAAGGTGTCCGGCGCGCCGCGCTTTCCCTGGAATCGCCCGACCTGGGATGGCTCGCCCCTGGCGGGACGTAGGATCTTGTTGTTTTTCGAACAGGGAATCGGCGATGCCCTGCAATTCATCCGCTACGCGCCGCTGGTGAAGGACCGGGGGGGCAAGGTGCTCGTGGCCTGCCCCCGCAAGCTCGTGCCGATACTCAGCACCTGCGCGGGCATCGACGGCTTTGTTGTCGACGGCGAGCCCGCTGTGCATTTCGACGTTCAGGCCGGGCTGCTCAGCCTGCCGGGCATTTTCGGCACCGAGCTCGACACGATTCCGGCCGACGTGCCCTACCTGTCGGCGCCGGCCGACCTGGTCGAGCGCTGGCGCGAGCGGCTGGCCGGCGAGCGGCGCTTGCGCGTGGGCATTCACTGGCAGGGCAACCCGAACTATCGCGGCGACCGCCGGCGCTCGATGCCGCTCGCGTGCTTCGCGCCGCTGGCGGCCGTGCCGGGCGGAAAGCTCTACAGCCTGCAAAAGGGCTTCGGCAGCGAGCAGTTGGCCGACGCCGGCTTCGCAGTCGAGGACCTGGGCAGCACGCTCGATCAGCCAGACGCCGCGTTTTGCGAGACGGCCGCGGTGGTCAAGAACCTCGACCTGGTGATCAGCTCCGACACGGCGCTAGTGCACCTGGCCGGCGCGCTGGCCGCGCCAACCTGGGTGGCATTGCCGTTTTCGCCCGATTGGCGGTGGCTGCTGGATCGGACCGATAGCCCCTGGTATCCTACGCTGCGTTTGTTTCGTCAGCCGGCGGTTGGCGCATGGTCGGACGTCTTCGCGCAAATCGCCCGTGAGCTGACCCAGCTCGTGGCCGAGCGTGGCCGCTAGTCTGGCACGTCGAGCGCAGCGCTAGGGGGCGAGATCGGATGAGTGTCGATACGAAGCAGGCCGTCGGTCGGCGCAAGCTGCATTTCAGCAGTTACCAGGACATTCTCGACGACGTGCACGCCCTGGCCGGCGGCCCGGTGCGGCAGCTGGGCAACTGGTCGCTGGGGGGCATTTGCGAGCACCTCTCCAAGGCGATGGATTACGGGATCGACGGCGCACCCTTCGCCGCGCCGTGGTACATGCGGCTGGTCGGACCGCTGCTGAAACATCGCGTGATCGCGCGTCCCATGTCGCCGGGATTCAAACTGCCCGCCAACGCCGGAGTGTATTTGCCCAGCACCCAGGCCGACGCCAGCGGCATTGCCGAGCTGGAGCGGGCCATTGAGCGGATGCGTACGGTTGCCGAGCGCAAGCCGCACGTCATTCTGGGGCAGCTCTCGCGCGAGCAATGGGACCAGCTGCACTTTCGACATGCGGAAATGCACCTCAGCTTTATCGTTCCGGCATAAGAGTCTGGTAACTGGGGGAACTCGGCTCATGGCACAAACTGGCTCGCGGTCTGGTCGGCGGCGGTTGCGGTTCGATTCGTACGACGAGCTGTTGGTTGAAGTTCGCGGTTTGGCCGCAACCGAAACGACGGAATTGGGCAACTGGTCGCTGGGCGAAGTCTGCCGGCACCTGGCCAACGCCATGGATAAGTCCATCGACGGCGGCGTCGGCTTCCGCGTGCCGCTGAAGATTCGCTTTCTGGCCCGGGTGTTTCGCGGTCGCATTCTGGCCGGCGGACTGCGGTCGGGTTTTCAACTGCCCCCCGAGGCGGCGCCGCTGCTGCCCGTGCCGACGACGACGGCCGCAGGCGTCGAAGCCCTGGAGCGTGCCGTGTGTCGCCTGCAAGAAACGTCCGTCCGCCAAGCGCACCCCGTGTTTGGCAAGATGAACGTTTCCCAATGGAATCAGTTTCACCTCCGCCACGC
>CAZPED010000484.1:0-3811 GCA_964585335.1 uncultured Planctomycetaceae bacterium
GATCTCGGTCAGTTGGTTCGCTAGCTCCTGATGTTGCTTTTCGATTCGCCCCCCGAGCTGCTCTTGCCCGAGTCGGCCGATTTGGAGCCGCCGTCGCCCGAGGCTTTGTCCGCGCTGGCGGCCTTCTTGTACGACTCGCTGCGGTAATCCGTGGTGTAGAAGCCCGAGCCCTTGAACATCAGGGCGGCGCCGGTGCCGAACAGCCGGCGGAGCTTCTGTTTCTTGCACTGGGGGCACTTTTTCAGCAGCGGGTCGTTGATGCTCTGGAATTGCTCAAACTTATGGCCGCAGGCATCGCACTCGTAATCGTAAGTTGGCATGCAAACGGATCCTCGTAAACGTTCTGAACTCGCCGGAGCCACTTCCGCGCCACGCGTTACGGCGCCCTCGACACGATCACCTGCGCGGGCCGCACCACGCGGTCGAACAGCGTGTAACCGTCTTGCGCCACTAGCAGCACGGTGTTGGGCGGATACTCGGCCGAAGGCTGTTGCGAGATCGCCTCGTGCACGGCCGGATCGAACGGCCGGTGCAGCGCCTCGATCGGCTTGCAGTCGTGCTTGGCCAGCACCGACAGCAGGCTTTGGGCAATCATCCGCACGCCGTCGAGCAGGGCGCTGCCCTCGGTCTTTTCGGCGGCCGCGATGGCCCGTTGAAAGTTGTCGAGCACCGGCAGCACGTCGCGCAACAGCGGCAGCGTGGCGTAGCGGCGCTCGTCCTCGATCTCGCGGCGGGCTCGCTTGCGGTAGTTTTCCAGCTCGGCCTGGGCCCGCAGCACGCGGTCGGTGGCGTCGTCGAGGTCGGCTTTGAGCTTGCCGATTTCGATCTCACTGGCTTCGAGCGCGGCAGCCGCGCCCTGGTCGTTCCCAACGGGTTGCTTGGCGTGATCTGACATATCTGGCTCCTCCCTTCGGGAAGCTTGGTTCATTCGCCGAAGTACTCGCGCACCTTCTCGAAGAAGCTTTTGCGGTGCGGCGTCACTTCGGCGTGTTCGGTTTCGGCTAGTTCGCGGAGCAGTTCTTCCTGGCGAGCGCTGAGCGCCTTGGGAACTTCGATGTTGACCTGGACCAGCTGGTCGCCCACTTCGCGCCCGCGGGGACTGGGCATGCCCCGGCCGCGGAGATGAAACACCTCGCCCGACTGTGTGCCGGCGGGCACCTTCAGCTCGTGAGGCCCGTCGAGCGTGGGCACTTCGATCTTCGCCCCCAGCGCTGCCTGCGAGTACGTGATCGGCACGCGCACAATCAGGTGCTGCCCCTCGCGCTGAAACAGCGCATGCTCCTTGACCGTGATGAAGCAGTAGCAATCGCCGCGGGGGCCGCCGTTGGGACTTGGCTCGCCTTCGCCGGGCAGCCGCACCCGCATCTGGTCGTCGATGCCGGCTGGTATTTTTACTTCGCGCGAGATGCGCTTGCGCACGTATCCCTGGCCACGGCACTTGGGGCAGGGATCCTTGACCGTCGACCCCGCGCCGTGACACGAGGGACACGTCGTTTGCACGCGAAAGATGCCCGTGGTTTGCACCACCTGGCCGCGGCCGCCGCAATAGCTGCAGCGGATGCGACTGGAGCCCGCCTTGGCCCCCGAGCCGTCGCATTCGACGCACGTTTCGTGACGTTCGAACTCGATGGTCTTGGTGACGCCGCGGGCCGCTTCGAGCAGATCGAGCGTGACGTCGGCCCGCACGTCCGATCCCTTGCTGGCCCGCCGCCGGCCGCCGCCGCCAAACAGATCGCCAAAGGCGCCTTCGCCGAAAATGTCGCCGAAGGCCGCGAAAATGTCGTTAACGTCAGAGAACTCGCGCGAGCGGGAGCCGTCGACCCCCGCGTGACCGTAGCGGTCGTAGCGCGCCCGCTTTTCGCTGTCGCTCAGCACCTCGAACGCCTCGGCGGCTTCCTTGAACAGCGCAATCGCCTCGTCGTCACCCGGGTTTTTGTCGGGATGATACTTGATGGCGAGCTTGCGGTACGCGTCGGCGATCACCTTTTCGGAGACCGTCCGCTCGACGCCGAGCACCTCGTAATAGTCGCGTTTGCCAGCCATTTCCACCATGAAACTCGCTACGCGTGCCGTGCCGCGCCTGCTCAATTATAGACCACCGGGGCCAGGACGAATGCGCCGCCCGCCGGTTTGCGCCGCAAACGGGCCACTTCAGGTGTGCTGAAGTGGCCCGCCGCCCACGCAATTCACACGTTTGGCCAGTCCCGCTCGAGCGGCTGGCACCCGCACGTTTAACGGATGCTGCCTTCGACGCGGGTCTTGGCCTTGTCTTCCTTGTCGAGCGTCGTCACCAGGGCCTCGGTCGTTAGCATCAGGCCGGCAATGCTGGCGGCATTGTTCAGCGCGCTGCGGACTACCTTGACCGGGTCGATGATGCCCGCCTTGAGCATGTCGACATACTTGCCGGCGTTGGCGTCGTAGCCCATGTTCTGCGACTTCTGCGACACCTCGTCAACGACCACCGAGCCGTCGATGCCGCAGTTGTCGGCGATCTGCTTCATCGGAGCCGAGAGCGAGTGCAGCACGATGTCGACGCCGATCTTTTCATCTCCCTTGGCGTGCGAGCGCACGGCTTCCACGGCCTCGGTGCAACGCAGCAGGGCCACGCCGCCGCCGGGCAGAATACCTTCTTCGACAGCCGCCCGCGTGGCATGCAGGGCGTCTTCCACCCGCGCCTTGCGCTGCTTCATGTCGCTTTCGGTGCCGCCGCCCACGGAGATGATCGCCACGCCACCGGTCAGCTTGGCCAGCCGCTCTTGGAACTTCTCCTTGTCGTAGTCGCTTTCCGTGGCGTCGATCTGGTTGCGGATCTGCTGAATCCGGTTCTGGATATCAGCCGGCTTGCCCGCGCCCTTGACGATCGTCGTGGCCTCTTTGTCGACCGTGATCTGCTTGGCCCGGCCAAGATGCTCGAGGCCCAGGTTTTCCAGCTTCAGCCCCAGATCCTCGGAAACCAGCGTGCCGCCGGTCAGCACGGCGATATCGCCCAGCATGGCCTTGCGGCGATCGCCGAAGCCGGGGGCCTTGACCGCGCAAATGTTCAGCACGCCGCGGAGCTTGTTGACCACCAACGTGGTCAGCGCCTCGCCGTCGACATCCTCGGCAATTATCAAAAGCGGCTTGCCCGAATGCGCCACCTTTTCCAGCAGCGGCACCATCTCGCGCAGGCTGCCGATCTTCTTCTCGTGAATCAGAATCAGGGCGTCTTCGAGCAGGCAGTCCATTTCCGACGGGCGGTTGATGAAGTAGGGCGAGATGTAGCCCTTGTCGAACTGCATGCCCTCGACCAGCTCCTTGGTGGTCTCGGTGGTCTTGCCTTCCTCGACCGTGATCACGCCGTCCTTGCCGACCTTTTCCATCACGTCGGCCAACAGCTCGCCAATTTCCGGATCGTTGTTGGCGCTGATCGCGCCGACCTGGGCGATTTCGTCCTTCTTCGACACGGGCTTGGCCATGGAGTGCAGCTTCTCGATGGCCGCTTCGACCGCTTTCTCGATGCCCCGGCGAACCGCCATCGGATTGCTGCCCGCGGCAATGTTGCGCGTGCCTTCCTTGAAGATGGCACGAGCCAGCACGGTGGCCGTGGTGGTGCCGTCGCCGGCGATGTCCGAAGTCTTCGAGGCGACTTCGTTCACCAGCTTGGCGCCCATGTTCTCAAATCGATCGTCCAGCTCGACTTCCTTGCTCACGGTCACACCGTCTTTGGTGACCGTGGGTCCGCCGAACGACTTGTCGATGATCACGTTGCGGCCCGTGGGGCCCATCGTGACCGCGACGGCGTCGGCCAGTTTCTCAACGCCCTTGAGCATCT
>CAZPED010000485.1:0-3808 GCA_964585335.1 uncultured Planctomycetaceae bacterium
TCACTCGACCGCGCTCTGCTCGCCCACCCGCGCGGCATTGATCACGGGCCGCAACCATCACTCGGTGGGATTTGGCCAGGTTACGGAAATGTCGACCGGTTTTCCGGGCTACAACAGCATCATTGGGCCCGAGTCGGCAACACTCGGCCGCGTGCTCAAGGACAACGGCTACGCGACCGCCTGGTTCGGCAAGAACCACAACACGCCGGCCTTTCAGGCCAGCCAGGTCGGTCCCTTCGATCAATGGCCGATCGGCCTGGGCTTTGACTATTTCTATGGCTTCGTCGGCGGCGATACCAGCCAGTGGCAGCCCAACCTGTTTCGCAACACCACGGCCATCTATCCCTACCAGGGCAAGCCGGGCTGGAACCTGACGACGGCCATGGCGGACGACGCGATTGGCCACTTGAGGATGCTCAACGAGGTGGCCCCCGAGAAGCCGTTTTTCTGCTACTACGCGCCCGGCGGCACCCACGCGCCGCACCATGCTCCGCCCGAATGGATCGAGAAGTTCAAGGGCAAGTTCGACATGGGTTGGAACAAGCTGCGCGAGCAGATCTTTGCCAATCAAAAGAAGCTGGGCGTCATTCCCCAGGATGCCAAGCTGACCCCCTGGCCCGAAGAACTGAAGCAGTGGGACCAGCTTTCGGCCGACGAGAAGAAGCTATTTACCCGGCAGGTGGAAGTGTATGCCGCGTATCTGGCCTATACCGATTACGAAATCGGCCGCGTGATTCAGACCGTCGAGGACATGGGCAAGTTGGACGACACGCTGGTGATTTACATCAGCGGCGACAACGGTTCGAGCGCCGAGGGCTCGCCGATCGGCACGCCGAATGAAGTGGCCCAGTTCAACAACGTCGAAGTGCCGGTGGCCGAGCAACTCAAGCTTTTCTACGACGCTTGGGGCTCGGACAAAACCTACAATCACATGGCCGTGGGCTGGACCTGGGCCTTCAACACTCCCTTCAAGTGGACCAAGCAGGTTGCCTCGCACTTTGGCGGCACGCGGCAGGGAATGGCGATCGCCTACCCCAAACGCATTCCAGAGGCCGGCAAGATCCGCAGTCAGTTCCACCATATGATCGACGTGACGCCGACGATTCTGGACGTCGTCGGCATTCCCCAGCCCGAGGTGGTCAACGGCATCGCCCAACGTCCGATCGAAGGCGTGAGCATGGCCTACACGTTCGACAAGGCGGGCGAAACGGCGCCCTCGCGGCGGCACACGCAGTATTTCGAAATGCTCGGTAACCGCGGCTTGTATCACGATGGCTGGTATGCCAATACGCGCCCCATTAGCCCCCCTTGGAACCTGGGCGCCACGCCCAATCCCGACGTGGTGAACGCTTACACTTGGGAGCTCTACGACCTGACGAAAGATTGGACGCAGAGCAACGACTTGGCGGCCAAGCAGCCCGAAAAGCTCAAACAAATGCAGGAGCTGTTCCTGGTCGAGGCGTCCAAGTACCAGGTGTTTCCGCTCGACAATTCGCTGGCGACCCGGATGGTGACGCCGCGGCCCAGCGTCACGGCCGGGCGCAAGCAGTTCACCTATTCAGGCGAGCTGACGGGGCTGCCGCTGGGCGCTGCGCCCATGCTGCTCGACACGTCATACACAGTGACGGCCGACATCGAAGTGCCCGCCGGTACGACCGAGGGCATGCTAGCCACCCAGGGCGGCCGGTTTGCCGGCTGGGGTTTCTATCTGCTCAAGGGCAAGCCGGTGTTCGTTTGGAACCTGCTCGATCTCAGGCGCATTCGCTGGGAAGGTCCCACCGCGCTTGCGCCGGGCAAGCACTCGCTCGAGTTCAGCTTCAAGTACGACGGATTGGGGCTGGCGACGCTGGCCTTCAACAGTCGCAGCGGCATTGGCCACGGCGGCACCGGCGTGCTCAAGGTCGACGGCAAAGTCGTGGCCACGCAGAAAATGCCGCACACGATTCCCGTCATCCTGCAGTGGGACGAAACGTTCGACGTCGGCGCCGACACCGGCACGCCGGTCGACGACCGCGATTACCAGGTCCCCTTCCGCTTCGGCGGCAAGCTGGCCAAGCTGACGATCAAAGTCGACCCGCCCAAGCTCACTCCAGCCGACGAAAAGCGACTGCTCGAAGAAAGCCAGCGCAACAATCGAGCCAGCGAATAGCCGCCACTGGCGGCTGGCGCTACGAGCTGTAATAGCAGCACTGATCGAACCGCCAGGTGAAGCCGAGGCCGATCCAGTAGCTTTCGACGTTCACGTTGGTCAGGTCGCCCAGCTGTTGCGAAGCGCGAAACATGCCGCCGGCGAAGGCGTCGAAATCGAGCCGCGGCAATACGTCGCGCACGCCGAACCCCGCCGAGATGCGGTGCTGATTGACCACCGCGAACTGGGCCTGCAAATACTTGATGGCCGGAATGCCGCCAGGCACGTCAATGCCGGCCACGGAAGTGCCGACGTCGGGATCGATGGGGTTTTCGGCATAGGCATAGCCCAGCCGCAGCCGGGTGCGCTCCGACAGGCGGTACTGGCTTCCCAGCTGCAGCACCCACTGGGGCCGGTAGATGTTGCGGAACAAGGCGGCCGAGTTCCAATCGAGAAACATCACGTCGGCGGCCAATAGCAGCTTGCCATCCATCAGGCTGCTGTTGGCCAGGCCGATGCCGGTGGATTGCGGCAGCGACAGATGCACGTCGCGGGAGATGTCGAACGTGCCGTCGAGCAAGAGCAAGCGGACTTCATCCTTGAAGCGGAACCGTTGCACGCTCTGATAGTAAAGCCCCAGCGACGTGTTTTCGGTCAGCGCGTATCCCAGGCCCACGGCTCCGCGCAAGGCAAAGGCACTGGTCATGGCGCCGTCGCCGACGAAGGGTCCGTCGAGAAAGCCGTTGCCGATGAACATGTTGGCCCCCAGCGACAGTCGGTCGGTCAGTTGCACGCCGACGGCCGGAGCAAATTCGAGAATGCTCAGGTACGTGGATGTGCCATTGCTCTGCGACTGCTTGCGAAAATCGGTGCCCGCGCCAGCCGCGCCCACCACGCCCAGGCCGGCAACGACTGGCAGGCCGCCGAAGTCGAACTGCTGCGTGACGCCGATGTTGGGTATCGCGCTGCCGGGCGTTTGCGAGCGGGCACTGAACGCCGTAATGAGTGGGTCGGCCGGCAACCCGATGTTGCCAGTCTGCGTGAGATTGAACGTCGAACCCGCCCAGGCGCCGCCGATCAGGAACTGCGTGCCCTGAAACTGGGTCAGCGTGGCAGGATTGCCATTGATGGCCGAAGTCAAATCTTGCGGTCTTGCCAGGCTCGTGCCGCCCATGCCGCCCGAGGCGGGCATCAGCGTGTTGCCCAGCTGCACGCCGTACGACTGCGCGTGAGCTGCCAGCGGGTAGGTGCAGAGGACAAACAACCAGAGCGCGGCACGCGCGGCGGCGCGGCGAGGCGAACGCATCGGCAGGTTCCATCCTTGGACGTGGGCGCCGGCATCCATGCGGCGCGCGATGGGCAGCGCAGAATGAGCGCTGACTGCCAACAGCATCGGCTGGCTGCAAGAGAAACCCGGCGTGAATCACCAGCGGCCGGGTGTGCGAGTTCGGCAAAGCGGCTTGCTGGCATCCGCAAAGCCGCTACGGGCCGTACAGCTTTACAAATTGGGCGATTAAACGTGGCCCAACAATCGCCGCCGGACCCTAAGCCCAACCACCAGCGCCAGTCCCAGGCTCCAGGTGGCTAGCATGCCAGCTTCGGGCACGGGGTCAACCGCAGCCGGCGTGGCCGCCAACGCGGTCCTTGAGATTCCGCACCGCCCCTTTCCGGCTGCCCAGC
>CAZPED010000486.1:0-3757 GCA_964585335.1 uncultured Planctomycetaceae bacterium
CCGGTCGACTTCCAGGTAAAGAACGCCAAGGTGATTCCCAGTGGCGCGCTGGCCATCGTCATGGACAGCTCGGGATCGATGAACGGCGCCAAGATCGAAATGAGCAAGGCCGCCGCCATGGCCGCCGTACAGGTGCTGAACAAGAACGATTACATTTCAGTCGTCGCCTTCGATTCGGTCGCCCACTGGATCGTGCCGACGCAGAAGATCGACTCGCCCACACGCATCGGCCGGGCCATTTCGCGGTTGGGCGCCGATGGCGGCACCAACATGCACCCGGGCATGGTCGAGGGTTACCGGGCCCTCGAACGCGTCGACGCGGCGGTCAAGCACATGATTGTGCTCACTGACGGGCAGACCGAAGGCGCGGGCTTCACCGAGTTGGCCAACGCCGCGCGGCGCCAGAAGATCACCACCAGCTGCGTGGCCATCGGACAAGACTCGGCGATCCAACTGCTCAACTCGATCGCTCGCGCCGGTGGCGGAAAATACTATTTTGTCGACAACCCGCGGACGATTCCGCGCATCTTCATGAAGGAAGCGATGCGCGTGGCCCGGCCAGTGATCTTCGAGGATCGCGCGGGGCTGGTGGCTTCGCGCACTAGCGACCACGAGATTCTGCACGGCATTGGCGATGTGCTTCCCCCGTTCACCGGTTACGTGCTGACGACTCCCAAGGAGAGCCCGCTCGTCGAAATTCCGCTGCTGGTGCCGCGGCCGGTGGGCAACAAGAACGCCTTGCTGGCCACTTGGCAGTTTGGCGTCGGCCGCAGCGTGGCATTTACGACCGACGTGGGTCAGCGGTGGACCAAAAACTGGCCGCAGTGGCCCGGCTACGAGCGGCTGTTCACGCAAATGGTTCGCTGGGCCATGCGGCCGACCGATGACCGCGAGACCTTGCAGGTTTACACCGAACACCGCAACGGCCAGGTTTATGTCACCGTCACGGCGCTCGACAAGAACGACGAGTTCCTGAACTTCCTCGAGCTGACTGGCACGGCGCTGGGCCCGCAAGCGCAGCCGCTCGAGGTGAGTTTCCAACAGATTGCTCCGGGCCGTTATGCAGGGCAGTTCCCCGTCGAACAGGCCGGCAGTTACTTCTTGTCGATCAGCTCGGGCCCCGGCCGCGCGCAGGCCCGGGCCGGCATCAACGTGCCTTACTCGGCCGAATTTCGCGAGCAAGAGGCCAACGTCACGCTCGTGCGCAGTCTGGCGGCGCTGAAGCCGGCCGGCGGCCAGCCGGGCCTGGTCGTCGACGAACCGGGATCGGCCGAGCAAACCACCTCGGCCCTCAACACCAACCTTTTCCGACACGACTTGCAGCGGGCCACCAGCCGCCAGGACATTTGGCACTTGCTGGTACTAGCGGCTTGCGGGCTGTTCCTGGTCGACGTTTTCAACCGCCGCGTGCTGGTCAGCTTTGGTTGGCTGGCCCCCCTGTGGCAAGCGGCCCGCCGGCGGCTGAGCCACACGACTGACGCCGCTCCGGCCGTGGCTGGTTCGCTAGCCCGCTTGCAGCAGCGCAAGAGTCAGATCGACGAGGAACTTGACAGTCGTCGCGCGGCGGCCCGCTTCGACGCCGGCTCGACCGAAGCGGAACTGGCGGGCCTCGACACGCAGTTGGCGACGACATCCTCGCCGGCGCGGTCGGCCGGTCCGGCTGTGCTCGACATGGCGCCGCAGGCGGCCGAGGATGACTACACCGCGCGGCTGCTCAAGGCCAAGCAACGGGCGCGCAGTCAGCGCCGCGCGCAGGAACTGAACGACGAATAGGCTGATGGCTCGCCGATCACTTGCCGGCCAGCACGCCCCCCGCCGGCAAATTGCCAGCGTCGTCGAAGGGCCAGGGCCGCGGCTGGCTGAGAATTTCGAGATCGGGCCGCTGCTGCGCCTCTTCCCAATAGGCCGCCGAGCATTCCACTTCGCGCAGCTCGAGCGTGTTGTGAATCCACACGACCTTGGCCCGCTCCGCCTCGACCATGCCCACGGTCGGCAGGGCCACCTCGATTGCCGCCCGATCGGTCGGGTAGTCGAGCGGCATCATGGCGGCCGAAATGTGGCCGGCGGTCAGGCAGTTGATCCGCGTGGCTTCGATGTTGGTTTGCTCGATCGCCCGTCGAGTGCAAAACTCGGCCAGCCCGATGCCGGCCGCATTGCCGTGCGTGGCTTCGGTGAGTCCGCGAATCATGATTCGCTTGACCTTGGGCACCTCGTTGCGGGCGGCGCGATGAACGTGGAACTTGCGGCCCACGACGTTGGTGTCCATGCCCGTGCCGCTGATGTTCTTGCCGATTTCGTCGATCACCAGCAGGTGAATCTGCTCGAAGGGCAGCCGCGGTAGCAGCCGCTTGGCCATGATCAGCAGTTCCTTCTCGCGGTCCTCAAACTCGTGTGGCGCTACGGCCACGATCTGAGCCGTTTCGTCATAACCGTTCTCGACGATTGCCACGCCGGCCGCGATGCGACACGATTGGAGCACGCGACCGGCCACGCTGCGCACGATCTGGCCGAAGCTGTGGTCTTGAATAGCGCGGTGGTAGATTTTGGCGCCGGTGTGCTTGCCCAGGCCGATCAGCATCATTTTCATCAGGCCGCTTTCCACGTCGCCCACAAAGTCGGTGTGGGGCTTGATGCGATTGCAGACGATGACGTGATCAGCCTCGAAGGCGTGGCGATCGAAATGGACGTCGAACCCCTCGTCGGTCTGGCAAACCACGACCGTCTCCATGCTGGCACGGATGGGGCAGCCGCAGAACTCCTCGGTAATGCCATACGAGGCCAGCACCTGACGCTGGCCCTCGACGGTTCCACCGCCGTGGCTGCCCATCGCCGGCACGATGAAGGGCACCGCTCCCAGCGACTTCACATGATCCACGATTGCCTTGGTGATGTGCTTGATGCTGGCAATGCCGCGGCTGCCGGCGGTGATGGCAACGCTTTGGCCGGGCTGGATGCGCTGCCCCAAGTTCAGCCGGGCCAGTTGTGCTTGGGTTTCGGCCGAAACGTCGCTCACGCGCGGCGCGTCGAACGACTGCCGCACGCGAAAGATCGCGGGGAGTTGCATGGCTCAATTCGCTCAGAAGGAATGGGGAACGCAACCAAGAACGCTAGCACGCTGGCGGATCCTTCGGGGCGGCCTGCTCGACACGTGCTGGCATGCCCGTGCAGGCGCCGCCGTCCATCCTAACCGCCGGGGCATGCGTCGTCGACATTGCGGATTTTGCCGCTTCGATTGCCGATGCTAGTTACTAAGGACCTCGCTACGGCGCGCCACATCCGTCTTGCTGCGCAGTGCCAACTCGCGGTAACGTCCCGATCCCTCGTCGTGCCCCCGCCCGAGAACTTGCCATGGCAACCGCCGACCTGCCTAAATCGAAGCGACGCGCGGCCGCCGCCAGCGAGCCCAAGCCTGCCAAGCGCCGCGGCGGCAAGTCGCGCGCCTTTCGCTACGGCGGCTATGCCACGCTATTGCTGTTACTGACCGGCTGCTACTTCGCGCCCGCCATCGTGGCCAACACGCCGCTCAAGCAGTGGGTGCTGACCTCGGTATTGCAGCTGGATGGTAGCGCTCAACTCGAGTCGGCCTCGTTGGACTGGTTTTCGCCAGTCGCGCTGCAAAACTTCGAGATTCGCGATGCCCAGGGCGAAAGCGTGATCACGCTGCCGGCGGTGCATACGGAGAAATCATTAATCGGCCTGCTGCTCGACGTCTCGGACCTGGGCCAGATCGTCATCGACAAGCCCCACGTCCACCTGG
>CAZPED010000487.1:0-3749 GCA_964585335.1 uncultured Planctomycetaceae bacterium
TACCAGGGTTACGACCTATTTGTGCTGTCGTTCGACTATGGGCAGCGGCATCGTGGTGAGCTAGAAGCGGCGCGACGTGTGGCCGAGCACCTGGGCGTCAAACGGCACGTGGTGCTCGGCATCGACCTGCGCCAGTTCGGCAGTAGCGCGCTAACGGCCGCCATCGACGTGCCCAAGGGGCGCAGCGCCGACGAAATGGCCGCGGGCATTCCGATCACGTACGTGCCGGCCCGCAATACGGTGTTCTTGTCATTCGCGCTGGGCTATGCCGAGGTGCTAGGGGCGGCCGACATTTTTTTGGGTGTGAATGCCGTCGACTACAGTGGCTATCCCGATTGCCGTCCCGAGTACCTGGCGGCCTTTGAGCAGCTAGCGAACCTGGCGACCAAGGCCTCGGTCGAGGGGCGGCTGCACTATAAGATTCGCGCCCCGCTGGTCGACTGGTCGAAGGCCGAAATCATCCGGCAAGGCACGCGTCGCGGCCTCGACTACGGACTGACCCGTAGCTGTTACGATCTCGACGAGGCGGGGGCTTCGTGCGGACAGTGCGACTCCTGCCAGCTGCGGCTCAGGGGTTTTGCGGAGGCGGGGCTGACCGATCCAGCACCGTACCGGCATGCGCGTGGCTGAAATCTACCGCAGCGCCCAAGGGGAGGGCTTTCTTTCCGGCACCGAAAGCGCGTTTGTGCGCGCCAGCGGTTGCAATCTGCGCTGCTGGTATTGCGATACGCCTTACGCTTCGTGGATACCCGATGGCGAGGACCTAGCGGTTGAGCAGATCTTGCTCAGGGTTGAGAAACTTGGCTGCCAGCACGTAGTGATCACCGGCGGCGAGCCAATGTTGTTCGCCGAACTGATACCGCTGGCCGCGGCGCTACGCCAGCGCGGCAAGCACATCACCGTGGAGACGGCCGGCACGCTGTACTTGCCGGTCGCTTGCGACTTGATGTCGATCAGCCCAAAACTTGCCAACTCGACTCCGACGGCCGAGGCGGCGCCTACCTGGCGGCGGCGGCACGAGCGGACGCGTCATGCTCCCGACGTGATTCGTCGACTGGTCGAAGAATATCAGTACCAGTTCAAGTTCGTGGTCGATAGCCGCGCCGATTGCGACGACGTGGAGCGTTACCTGGCCGAGTTCCCCGAGATTGACCGCGGCCGCGTGATGCTGATGCCGCAAGGAACCGATCCCCAACGTTTGGCACGCCAAGCGCAATGGCTCGAGCCCCACTGCCGGCAGCACAACTTGAAGTTCTGCCCGCGCAAGCACATCGAGTGGTACGGGCTGGTGCGGGGCACTTAGTCGGCCGGGTCTGATGCGGCTTGCCCGCAGGCAGACAGCAATTCGGCAATCTCTTGGACCGCGGCGCTCAGCGAGCTGGCGGCCATTTGAAAGTTCGTGTGCGTCGAGATTTGGGGCTGGATTTCAGCGAACGTTGCGGCCGCGCGGCGCAGTTTGGCCAATTTCTTGCCGGCCATGCGCACGTACTCGACCGCGTCTTGCTGGCACCAAGCGGCGCCGACCGCCAACTGGTAGTCGTACAGCGTTCGATGAATCTCGGCCAGTTCTTCGTCGTCCTGGGCTTCGTCGCTATGCTTGAGAAACGCGCGCACCATCCAGACGTGAGCCAGCTGGGTTTCGATGCGGCGCATCGCTTCGTCGGCGGTCATCGGCGGGCGACTCGAACTTGTTGGCGCTTAGACCGAGGCCGGTTCTTTGGGGGGCGCATCGGCGTGGGACGCGGCGTGAGGCGCGCCCTTGGGCGAAAACACCAGCACGGTGACGGCGCCAGCGGCCACGACGATCAGTCCCGCGTAGAACATGGCGTGCAACTCGCTGAAGTTGCCGGCCTGCAGGACGCTGACGAACGTATTGATGACCGGGGCCCCGCCGAAGACCAGCGGCATGACGAAGATCGGTTTGCCGCCGAACGTGAAAGCCATGATGATGCCGAGTGCGCCCAGCGCGCCGGCGGCGCCGCCAGCGAGGCTCCAGGCCGATCCTTTAAAAGTGAACTGCCCAGGCTCGTTCCACTGCGACAGAATCAACAGCGGCACAATCACGGCGATCAGGAAGTAAGCCAGCCCCACGCACAAGAACGGCCGCAGCCGGCTGCCGGCCATGTTCATCTGCCCGCGATGCAGCGTCGGCCCGTACACGCCCCAGCAGAGCGCCGTCATTGCCGTGAACAGAATCACGCTTAATAGTTCGCGAGTGGTGAACTTGCGGTGCCGGTTGTAAAGCTTGAACGCCTCGGGGTGCTTCTCGGCTAGCTCCTTGGCGCTTGTGGCCTGGTATTCGACCGGTGTGCTGTCTTCGGGCGTGGTGACGGCCACGCGAATGCCCTCCTTGTCTTCGGTAATCGTGACCGTCTCGGTGGCGGCGTGCCCATGCGGCCGGAAGACCAGCACGGTCACGGCGCCGACGACCACCAGGATCAGGCCGGCAATGAAGATCGGGCTGACCTGCTTGTACGACTTGGCCCAGTACATGGTCAAAAAGGTGTTGACCACGGGGGCGCAGCCGAACACCAGCGGCATGACGTACAGCGGGCTGCCGCGAAACGCCAGCGCGAGAATGATGCCCAGCGCGCCCAAGGCGCCTGCGGCGCCAGCCGCCAGGCTCCAGATGATGCCGCCGGTCGACCAATGGCCCGCCTCGCCATTGAGCTTCAGCAGCACGGCCGGGGCGATCACGGCGATCAGAAAGTAGGCCAGGCCCACGCAAATGAACGGCCGCAGCGCGCTGCCTTCCATGCCTTCCTTGCCGGCGGCCAGCACGGGTCCATAAACGCCCCAGGAGAGCATGGCCAAGGCGATGAAGACGAGCAGGGCGGCGATGCCTTTCATAACGATCGGACTCCGGTGTGTGCGGCAGGCTCAATAGTTCGGGGGGCAGGCTGGCTGGCGGGGTGGCCAGCCAGTCCAGGATCGTTAGCTTACCCCGACGCGGCCCATTTGCGAAGGCGGCTGGGCCCTGCGGTCCTCGGCAAAGTGGCTCCGGCGACGCTCCGGAGGCTCTAGTCTTCGCGCAAAGCGGCGATCAGGTTGGTTCGCAGCGTGGCGCGCACCGCGAGCAGGCCGGCTATGAGCCCCACGCCCAGCACCACCAGCAATGTAGCGGCCAGCGACATCCAGGGCACGCTGGCGCCGCCGGCCAGCCAATGCGGCAGCACGGCCACGAGCGCCGCGCCGACTCCCACCACCAGTCCGCCGACCAGCAGCAAGCCGTTTTCGATCAGCACCATTCGCGCCAACAGCGCCCGGCGAAACCCCGCCGCGCGCAGTAGCGCCAACTCGCCGCGGCGCTCCAGCACGCTCCGCAGTTGAACCGTAGCCAGGCCAAACGTGCCCAGCAGCAGCCCCAGGCCACCGAGGCTTTGGAACGTCGAAAGGTATGTGTTCTGCACGGCAAAAAAGGCCGACAGTCGTTGCACGCTCGATTGGGCGTCGAATCCGTAATCGCCCAGCGCCGATTCGAGCGATTGCTCGACCACGTCCAGCGGCTGGTCGCCCGTGTCGACCAAGAAGAATCGGTAACCGCTGACTTGCGGAAACAATTGCAGAAAGGCCCGCTGGCCAATCAGCACGTCACCCTGAAAGATGCTGTTCTTCAGCAGGCCGACGATCTTCAGCCGCACGGTTCGCGAGCCATCTGCTTCGACCTCGATCGTATCGCCCAGCTCTTTGTGCAGACTGAACATCGCTGTGTTGTGCGCCAAAACCGCCGGCATCACCTCTGTGCCAGC
>CAZPED010000488.1:0-3732 GCA_964585335.1 uncultured Planctomycetaceae bacterium
AAAAAGCGCGCGGTACATTGGCCTGGCCTGCTCCGGCGTGAGTGCGCTACGTTCCTTCGCGTTCGATGGCGCGAAAGAATACTTCCTCCAGCGTGGCAACCTGGTCGATGGCCGCAAACCGCTCGCGGGCCAGCGCCACGCTGCCGAAGAACACGGCTTGCCCCTTCTGCAATATCAGCAGGTCGGTGCACAAATCCTCGACCAGGGCCAACAAGTGCGAGCTGACCACCACGGCCGCCCCCTCGGCCGCGCGGGCCACGATCGACCCCTTGAGCGTACGAATGCCGTGCGGGTCGAGCCCGGTGAGCGGTTCGTCGAACAGAATCACGCGCGGCTCGTGCAAATAGGCGCAGGCGATGGCCACTTTCTGGCGCATGCCGCGCGACAGCTCCTGGGTGATCGTGTCGCGTTTTTCGACCAGCTCGAAGGTTTGCAGGAAGTGCTCGGCGCGCGGTTCGTAGTCGGACACGTCGTAGGCCGAAGCCATGAATTGCAGATGTTCCCAGACGGTGAGCGTGTCGAACAGCTTGGGGTCGTCGGGAATGTAGGCCAGCAGGCGTTTGGCCGCGACGGGGTCGCTGGATACGTCATGACCACAGACACGCAGCGTGCCGCTGGTGGCCGGAATGATGCCGGCCAGCGCTCGGAGCGTGGTGGTCTTGCCGGCGCCATTCGGGCCCACCAGTCCCAGGATCGAGCCGGCGGGGACCGTAAAGGTCAAACCGCGGACGGCTTCGAGATCTCGGTAGGTTTTGTGATAGTCGACGACTTCGATCACCGTCAGTTCCCCACGGTCCGGACGCGTCGCTGCTGACAGGTCGAGCGTTAACGAGCCGCCCTGGCGGGATGGCGCGGCAACGCTCGATACATCAATTCTAACTTGCAGAGGGTTGCCGGTGCGGGTGCAGGTAGATGAAGCTCTTGCCCAGCCGGCCACCATAGTTGCCCGCGGAAATCTTAACGAGGCCGGGCGTCTCGGCGGCGGCCTCGACGGCCTGGTGCGTGGCCGCCGCGATCGAATCCAGATCGTGACCGTTGATGATCACTTCCATCACCGAGGCCACCCCGGCCGGCAGACGACTTTTCTCTTTCAGCACGTCGCGCAGCGTGGGGCAGTACTCGGCATAAGTGCTGGCGATGGAAAACGAATAGCGACTGCCGGCCTTGGAGCCGCTGGCCGCGATGCCGCCGGGAAAGGGCATGATGACGCCGGGCGCTTTGGCGACGGCCGCCGCGGCTTTCTCGGCCGCCAGCAGCGCGGCGTCTTCATCGCGCCCCATGAACCAAAGGTTGCCGCCCATCAGGCCGTCGCGATAGCCAAAGCGGCGGTCGATGACGAACTCGCCCCCCAGGATCGGCACGACCCACACCGGGCGGCCAAACCGCGTGGCCCGCTGCTGGTAACCGTCGCCAAAAAAGGCCAGCTTGCGGCCAAGTTTGAAATAGTCCTCGGTGTCGAGCAGGTTGAAGCAGCGGGTCGTCGGACACGTGAGCACGTTCTGGCTGACGCGCACCAGCAGCGAGCGCTCGAGTGCCTCGCGGCGGTCTTTGCGGAAGCGGGGCACGTGCAACTGAACGATCGCGCCCGGCCGGCCATCGGGCGTGGCGAACGAGGCGTCGCCGCCGGGGCCAACGTAGCGGTCGAGCCCGGCCTCGCAGTCGCACATGATTGTGCTCGAAGCGTTGCCCGTGGCCGCGGCAACGGCGTGGTCGAGCCAGGTGCGGTCGCGCGCGGTGATCAGAATTTCCGCGTAAATGCTACGGAAGGCCTCGGCGTAGGTGTCTTCCACCTCGGCGCGAAGTGTGCTGCCCACAGCCTAACCTCGGCCCCGGCCCGGGTAGATGGCCTGCTCGGTGATGATCTGATCCATGAAGATGTCGTGCTCCTGCGTGGGAATTTCCGGGAACAGCTGACACTCGAAGGCCAGGGCCACCAGCGGCGTGTCGGGCCGGGCGTGTTCGAGCAACTTGTCGTAGTAGCCAAAGCCGTGGCCCATGCGGGCTCCGCGGCGGTCGAAGGCCACGCCGGGCACCATGATCAGGTCGAGCTCGGCGACGTCGACCCGCTTTTCGGGCAATGCCCGCAGATCTTCCTTGGGCTCGAGAATCTTGTACATGCCGATGGCCAACTCGTCCATGTTCTCGAGCAGGAACAACTCGAGTTCACCGTCAACGCAGTAAGGCACGACGATCCGCTTGCCGCTGGCCAGCAGTTGGGGCAAAAACTGCCGGGTGCGAACCTCGGTGCGAACGTCGATGTAGGCCATTACGGTCTTGGCCTTGGCGAACGACGGAAGCGCGGCGAACTGGTCGCAAATCGCCTGGCTGAGCGGTTCCTTATTCTCCTGCGCCTTGCGGTTGGCGTGGGCCTGTTCGCGGATCGACTTTTTGAGTTCTTGCAGTTCCATCACTTGTTCGGGGGTCATGGTGCTTCCTGCAACCGGGTGCGTTCGAAGACTATGTGGGTGGGCACGCGATGGCTGGCCTGCCGGGTGCCAGCACGCTTATCGTACTGGCTTTGCGTGCAAAGGCAATCCGCCGCGCCGTCGGTCGCGGTGCGCCCGCTGGCCAGGGCGAGCGGGCGGCAGTAAACTTCAGGAGAGCCTGCTGGTTTTTCGCGAGGCTTTCTGACCCGGCGATCGCCGAAATTCGTCGCGCGATCGCTGCCACTTCCGCCAATTCCTGCTAACGCAAAACGAGATCCCATGAGCAGTTCGTACCTGATTGCCGGCTGTCGCACACCTATTGGCAAGTTGTTGGGCGCGCTTTCGTCGGTGCCCGCGCCGCGTTTAGGGGCGGTGGCCGTCGGCGAAGCCATCCGCCGTGCCGGCGTGCCGCTCGATGCGGTCGACGAGTGCATCATGGGCAATGTGCTGTCGGCTGGTTTGGGGCAAGCCCCCGCCCGCCAGGCGGCGCTGTTTGCCGGCCTGCCTCACACGATTGCCGCGCTGACGATCAACAAGATGTGCGGTTCGGGACTCAAGGCCGTGATGCTGGCCGATCAGGCGATTCGCGCCGGCGATGCCCGCATCGTCGTGGCTGGCGGCATGGAGAACATGAGCCGGGCGCCGTTTTTGATCTCGGGCGCGCGGGCCGGCTGGAAATTCGGCGACCAACAGGTGCGCGACTCGATGCTCTACGACGGCCTGTGGTGCGCGTTCGAGGACATGGCCATGGGGGCCGAAGCCGATTACATCGCCGAAACGCGCGGTGTGTCGCGCGCGGACCAGGATGCGTTTTCGGTGGAAAGTCACCGCCGCGCCGCGGCACGCGCGGGCGTGGCGCTCGACGAGATCGTGCCGGTGACGATTGCCGGCCACAAGGGAGACACGGTCGTTTCGCACGACGAAGGCCCACGCCCCGACACGACGCACGAAGGCCTGGGAAAACTGCGCCCCGCGTTTGGCAAAACGGGCACCGTGACGGCCGGCAACGCCTCGCAGATCAGCGACGGCGCGGCGGCCGTGGTCGTGGTTTCCGAAGACGTGGCCCGCGAGTCGCGTTCGCCGCTCAAGGCCCGCATCGTGGCGACGGCGACCAGCGGCGTGGCGCCCAAGGAGATCTTCATTGCGCCGGTGACGGCGGTGCAGCAGGTGCTGACCAAGGCCAAGCTGACGATGGCCGACATCGACCTGGTGGAGCTCAACGAGGCTTTTGCCGCGCAGTGCCTGGCCTGCATGCGGTTACTCGAGGCCGATCCGGCCAAGGTGAACGTGCATGGTGGAGCCATTG
>CAZPED010000489.1:0-3728 GCA_964585335.1 uncultured Planctomycetaceae bacterium
CCAGGTAATCGTGCTTACGGGCTCGGCCCCTCTGAGCGATTACAGCTACACGATCACCGAGCACGGCCGCACCCGCGCCCAGACGTGCTTGGAGGCCTTCGCCTACATTGGGCCGCCCCCAGTTCCCCTGCCCGACTACGTGCTCTCGGCACAGGCCCAGACGATTCGGGCCGAAGCCCCCAAGCGGGCTCAATTGACCGAGGCGTTTGCCGATATTTCCGTCAATCCCGAGCTGTTCGAAAGCCTGGGCCCGGCCATTAACTCAGGGGCCGGGTTGTTTCTGTACGGCAGCCCGGGCAACGGTAAATCGACCCTGGCCAAGCGGATGACGATGTGTTTTGGCCAGCACGTGTGGGTGCCGCACACACTGATCGAGGACGGCCAGCTGATCAAGCTCTACGACACCGCCTATCACGAGGCCGTGGAGAGCCACGAAGATAGCCTGCTGCGGACGGCCAATTACGACCGCCGCTGGGTCAAAATTCGCCGGCCGACCGTGGTCGTGGGTGGCGAGCTGACGCTCGACAGCCTGGAGATCCGCCACGATCCGCGCTGCAACGTCAGCGAGGCCCCCTTGCAGCTCAAGAGCAATTGCGGCTGCCTGCTGATCGACGACTTCGGCCGGCAGCGGATCGAGCCGACCGAGCTGCTGAACCGTTGGATTATTCCGCTGGAAAATCGCCACGATTACCTGACCCTGTCGACGGGCAAGAAGTTTCAGGTTCCCTTCGAGCAGCTGATCATCTTCTCGACGAATCTCGAGCCGAGCGACCTGGTCGACGAGGCTTTTTTGCGGCGAATTCCCTACAAGATCGAGATCGACGATCCCGACGAAACCGAGTTCCACCGCTTGTTCGAGCTGTACGGCAAAAGCTTCGGCTGCCCCTATCGGCCCGACGCCGTCGAATACTTGCTGCAAACCCATTACCGGGCAGCCCGCCGGCCGATGCGGCGCTGCCATCCGCGCGATTTGCTCAACCAGATCCGCAATTACTGCGCGTACAACGACGTGCCGATCGAGATGTGCCCCCAGTACTTCGACCGGGTCGTCCGCAGCTACTTCACCGTGGTGATCAACAAGGACTAGGTCCCCGCCAGGGCCGATCTACAGCAGGTCGCACTGAAGTCCGATCGGGAGCAATCGCCGCCGCTTACGACTGGTTGGCCACCGGCCGCAGATCGGGCACCAGCAAGTAGTCGCTCGTGTCGCGGTATTGGGCCTCGGCGGCCAGGCTCTCGGTGGTCAGCGGCTGCGGCAGCACCAACAGGCTGTTGCAGGTGACCAGGCCGACCGGATGCCCCTTGTGCACCACGACCAGCGGTCGTGGATCGTGGGTGAACCGCTCCATCAGTGTCGCAAACGGCTCGTCCTCCTCCACCGTGTGCGCGTCGTGCGCGGCCACGTCGCGGACCTGCCGACTGCCGTAGTCCGCTTCGTGGATCGGCAGCAATTGGCTTTGCTCGCACAGCCCGAACAGCTTGCCGTCGGCATCGACGACCACGACGGCATCAAGCCGGGTCTGGTGCATCAGGTCGACGGCCTGCCCGACGGTTTCGTCGGGCCGTAGCAGGACGGTGCAAGGCGTCATCACGTCCTTGGCCACGGTGCGCTCAAACAGCTTGCGCGGACTGGTCAGCTCCTCCGGCTCGGCCGCCAGTTCGCCGTGCCGGATCACGCAGTTGCGACCCGAAGCCCGCGCCGCTTGCAGCGCGGCGAGCGACAGTTCCAAGAGCTGCGGGGCATCGCCGGCGGCCTGATCGTCGGCCACGCCAAAGCTGCCGGTCAGGTGCCAGCTCGTTCCCCCGGCATCGAGGCTGGCCACGGCCAGCGACTCGCGAGCCCGTTCGGCCCAGCGGGCGGCAGCGGCGGCATCGGCCCCTGGCAGAAGGACGCCAAAGCGACCAGGCTCCAGCCAGCCGAGTACCTCCGAGTCGGTGCGTAGCGCTGCCAGCTCCCGGGCAACGGCCTGGGCCAACTCGTCGGCGGCCGCCTCTCCCTTGGATGCTGCCACGCGCAGAAAGTAGTCGATTTCCATGACGATGCAGCCCAGGTGCTTACCTTTGTCCCGGGCCGCCCGCAGCTCCTGGCCCAGTCCGGCGACGAACGCGGGGCGGTTAAGCAACCCGGTGACCGGGTCGATCCGCCGTTGCTGGCTGTCGCGGCGATCGAACTCCAGCACGCGGGCGGCACACCGCAAGCGGGTCAGCAGTTCGCCGTAGCCGACCGGTTCGACCAGGAAATCGTCGACGCCCGACTCGAGGGCCTCGTGCAACAGTGCGTTCGACGGCTCAGGCGTGATCAGAAACACGTACGGGGTGCAGCCGGTGGCGGGCTGAGTGACCTGGCGGCAGATGCGCCAATCGTCGGCCAGGGCGACGTCTTCGCCCAACAGCAGCAGCGCGGGTCGCTCGCTCTCGATGGCGGCGAGCGCTGCAACCGGTTCGACCGCCTGCAACACGTCGTATCGCATCATGTCGAGGAATTGCGACAATCGGCGCAATTGCGCCCGGTCTTTCGTTGCAATCAGTACTTTCAGCGGTTGTGGACCAGTCATGGGCGACATGGAGGGGCTCTCGCAAGTCCAAGGGCTGGCCCGAGCGGCGGCGGGCCGAACCTCGCGGGGTTTATGCTCATGGATAACTTACGTCACGAACGCGCAGGGAGAGGTTTTGGGCTATGCTTGCAATGACAATTCCCCAAGCTTTTCGGGCAGTGGCGTGATGTGGGGCGCCTGCGGAGGTTCCGCAGCCCTTGCTGGCGCGCGCTGCTCAAGGAACGGCCATGCGCACCCAAGTGATGCACGAACCCGCGATCGGCACTCCGTGGCTGGAGCGCGACTCGAACGACGGGCCCATCGAAAAAACGCCCATCATGTCGTTTCCGTTTCGCATCGGACGCAACGACACTTCGGACCTGCACATCGACTCGAACCAGGTCTCGCGCGAACACTGCGTTCTCACGCGCCAGGGCAAGAAATACCGCGTGCAGGACCTGGGCAGCACGAATGGCACGTTCATCAACGGCGAGCGGATCAGCGATGCCACGCTGAACGACGGCGACCTGCTGGGCATCGCCGAAGTCGAATTCACCTTTTATTGCGGCGGTCAGGAAACTTCGCGCCAAACCGCCACGCAAGTGATGCACCACGAGCCGGCCGCCGCGGGCAAGCGCGACGCCGCCTGGGAGCTGATCCTGGGCGTGCGCCGCGCCCACGAAGTGGCCGTGCAGCGGGCGATCCGCGCGACGTTCCAGCCGGTGATCGAGCTGGCCAGCGGCGAGCCATTTGCCTACGAGGCGTTTGCCTCGAGCGGCGCCGAAGGCGCGGCTGACCCGCGCTGCGAGCAATTGCTGGCCGGGCCCGAGTGCCGCGCCACCGACCGGGCTCGCCGGCTGTTTCGGCGGTTGGCGGTCGAGAGCAGCGCCGGCTTGCCTCCCGCGGGGCGCTTGATGGTGGCGGTCACGGCGGCCGAAACCGCAGCGCCCTGGTTGCTCGACCATTTGCTGCAGCTGCGCGACGCGCTGGGCACCGGCCGTACCCTCGTCGTTGAGATCCCCGACAGCGCCGTCCGCACGTCGGCCGAGTTCAGCCATCTGCGCGGCTCGCTGCGCGACGCCGGCAGCGAAGTGGCCTACGACCGCTACGCTGCGAGCCAAGCCCATATTACCGAGCGCGAGCAACTCCGCCGCGAGTTCCCCCAATCGCCCCTTGCTGGGAACGCCGATCCGC
>CAZPED010000490.1:0-3716 GCA_964585335.1 uncultured Planctomycetaceae bacterium
AATCGACGCCGCCCTGGCCAAGCTCAACAAGGCCAAAGCGAACCTCCAACTTCAAGAAAAACGGATGCCCCTGACTGAAATCCAAAGCTCGATCGCCGGCACCGTCTCGACGCCCGGAGTAAAACTGCGGGCCGGCCAGGCCGTTTCGCCAGGCGACATGGTGGCCGTCGTCCGCGACCTCTCGACGCTCAAGGTCGAGGTGCTGGCCGACGAAGCCGCCGCCGAGGCGGTCGTGCCCGGGCAAAGCGTGAAGATTCGCCTCTGGGGCATGTACGGCGGGCTGATCACTGGCAAGGTCGAGCAGGTGGCGCTGATGGCCAGCGACAAGGCGCAGTTGATGATCGAGCCGTTTCGGTCTGATCGCGAAATCCGCCAGGAGCAAATCCGCTTCCAAGAGTCAGACAGCCGCTACGTGCGAATCCTGGTCAATCTCGACGAGGCCAACCCCAAGCTGCTGGCCGGCATGACCGGCGAGGCCCGCGTGGTTGTCGACGAAGACTTTTTCTGGGACGCCCTGTGGCGGCCCATTGAGCGGTTCTTCCTGGTCGAAGTCTGGTCGTGGCTGCCCTAGCGGCCAGTGTCGGCAAGCTGCGCTACCGTCGGGCCGTGCGGCGCGACGACACCGGTCTGGCCGTGGTTTGCGCCGCCGCTTGTGGCAACTCGGCCCCCGCGCCCTGTGGTGCCGCGGCCGGAAGTTGCGCCGGCGCTGCCGGTGGCTTGGGTAACGGAGGAGGTTGAACCAGCGGCCCGGGCGTTGCAGGCTCGACCGGCGGGTCAGATGTCGTTGCACCGTTGGGCCCGGTCACCGCGTCGGGAGTCGTAACCGCCTCGGGCTGGGTCGTGGGCGGCAGCGCTTCGAGCAATTGCGGCGACGGAAGTGGCATGCCACCGCAATACAAAAAGCATCGCCAGCCACCGCCCAGCGCTTTGTAAACCGACACCAGGTTAAGCGCGATGCTCCCCTCGGCCGCGGCCAATTGATCCTGTTGCTGCGCCAGCAGGCTTTGCAGGTTGTACACGCGGTTGAAATCCGTGGTGCCCGTGCGGAACTGGAACTGCACGAGTTCAACCGCCCGCTGCGCGTCGATCACGCTGCTGCGCAGGTACTTGGCCCGCTGCTGGGCGTGCAAGAATCGGGTCAGGCCGTTTTCCACTTCCTGGCCGGCCTTGAGCACGGTTTGCTGATACTTGAGCGCGGCGCCTTGCAGCCGGGCATCCTGCACGATGATGTTGTTGGCAATGCGCCCGTAATTCAAAATATTCCACTGCGCCTGCGGGAACAAAAAGCCCGTGAAGCTCTTGGGATCGAACAGGTCGTTGAATCCGTTGGCCCAGTAGCCCAGGTAGCCGTTCAGCGTGAGCGACGGGTACAAATCGGCCTGGGCGATGCCGATACGAGCGCTTTGCACGGCAACCTCGCGCTCGGCGCGGCGCACGTCCGGGCGCCGCGCCAACAAGTCGGCGGGAATGCCCAGGGCCACTTCGGGCGGCGCCGTGGGAATGGGCCGCGCTTCGAGCGTCGCCGCCAGGTCGGTGGGCGACATGCCCATCAGCACGCACAGCGCGTTGCTCGCCTCGCGAATGCTGGCTTCGTAGGTAGGAATGACCGCCTCGGTTTGCGAGAGGTTCGACCGGGCCTGCCGCACGTCCAGTTCGTTCGACGCGCCCTGCTTAAACCGCACTTCGGCCAGCTTGAGCGAACCGCGCTGAATCTCCACATTCTCGCGGGCATAGGCCAGCCGCTGCTGATAGGTGCGCATCTCGATGTAGTTCGAGGCCACGTCCGAAAGCAGCATCACCAGCACTTCGCCGTAGCCCTCGACCGAGGCGCTCAGGTTGGCGTCGGCCGCCTCAATGGCCCGGCGGTAGCGCCCCCAAATGTCCATTTCCCACGAGCCGTTAAAACCCGCGGCCCACAGGTTGAGCTGCGAAGGAAAGGGAATGCTCAAGTTCTGCGAGATCTGAGCATGCAGATAGGTCATGTTGGCCGACTGCTGCTGCGGAAACAGATTGCCCACGGCAATGCCGCGCTGCGCACGCGCCTCGACGATTCGCGTGCCGGCGGCCCGCAGGTCGAGGTTCTGGCGATAAGCGGCGTCGACCAGGCCGTCGAGCACGGGGTCTTTGAAGACCGTCCACCAGGCGCAGTCGGCCGCCGGGTCGGTCTTCACGCGCGGGTCGGCGCTGTCGATCCAGGTGGCGGCCACGTCGGCCGGGGGCTGCTGATAGTTGGGCCCCAGCTTGAAGCCGTTGCCCACGTACTCACGCAGGCTGACGCAACCCGCACACGCCATGGCCAGCAGCGACAACGTCAGCAGCGCCGCGGGCCGAATGGGCCGGGCCACGGCACGCTCGCAGGCAGCCGGTGGCCGGATGCAGGGGCGAGTCGGTTCAAAATGCATACGATGCCGGTTGTGTGCAGACAGGAGGATTACGCGGTGGGAGCCCGAAGCCGGGCGCGCGGGTGGTGACACCTATACGGCGTGACACCTCATTTCTCGACCCGCCGTCAAACTCGGCATGAGCCAGAGTTCCGTTGCCACAGGAGCTTTGCGCCTTAGAACGACCGGTCAAAAACATAATTTCGCTACATCCGGCACAAGCCGCATAGCCATCAAGGTCGGCCATGCTTGCAGTGCTTGCAGCCGGTGCGGTTGGCGGCCAATTCGGCAACCGATTTCCAGGCCTGGTTCACGAGCGGACACGTCAGGGGCCGACGAGGCCGGCATGTTGTCGAGCCTCGCTCATACTTCCGCGCACCGGTTGCGGTGTTGCTTATCAGTCGCCTCGATTGCAAGCGTGGCAGGGCGTGATAGGGCGGCTCGAGATTCAATATCCACCGCGCCGCGTGCAACCGCTCGTAACCCGCTTCGTATGCCGCTCGGAGCACAGCGCACCGTGCGCCTTGGCCGTTCTACGGACACCCACGGCCCGATCGTGCGAATCTCGCGGCGGGGAGCTCCAACCGTTTTGACAGCGCAAAAGCCGCGAGACGCCAGGGCGACCGTACTGGTGAGGCCGGCTCGACCGTCGTAAACTTGAGGCCCAGCTGGCTTACTCGGGTCGCCGGCGAGAGTACGGTGGAGCGTAATGACGTCGATTGCTGCGCCAGATATGGGTGACGGAAGGATTGTCGCCGTCCGCGGGTCGGTCGTCGAGCTCGAATTTCCCGGCCACTTGCCTTCGCTCAACGAGGCCGTGTGCGTTCCCCGCGACGACGGGCCGCTCGTGCTCGAAGTTGCTTACCACGTCGATTCGCACGTCGTTCGCGCCATCGCGATGGGCCATACCGAGGGTTTGGCCCGCGGCATGACCGTGACGCGGACGGGCCGGCCCATCATGGTGCCGGTGGGTCCCCAGACGCTTGGCCGATTGTTCGACGCGCTGGGTAAGCCGCTCGATGGGGCCGCGCCACCGGCCACCACAATAAGCTGGCCCATCCATCGCCCCGCCCCGTCGCTCGAGGCCCAACAGCACGGCCTGGAATTCCTGGAAACGGGCATCAAGGTGATCGATTTGCTGGCTCCGTTGGCCCGCGGCGGCAAAGCCGGCTTGATCGGCGGCGCCGGCGTCGGCAAGACGATTCTGCTGCAAGAGCTGATTCACACGACCAGTCACGACCATGGTGGCGTGGCGGTGTTCGCTGGCATCGGCGAGCGCACGCGCGAGGGAAACGACCTTTGGCTGGAGATGCAGCAATCGAAAACCCTCGACAA
>CAZPED010000491.1:0-3700 GCA_964585335.1 uncultured Planctomycetaceae bacterium
CCCAGAATGCGTGGTCGAGAAGTGGCCGCACCTGCCAGCTGCGCGCCGCTAGCTGGGTGCTCGCCGAAAGCCGGCCCCTGATAGCGCCTTGGCCCGCCGCGATTTACGACGTGCAGCCAGCCGCGCGCATGGCCTGGTCCAAGTCGTCGCGCAAATCTTCGAACGCTTCCAGCCCGACCGAAATTCGAATTAACCCGTCGGTGATGCCGTGCGCCAGCCGGGCTTCGCGCTGATAGCTAGCATGCGACATCGATGCTGGCTGTTCGATGAGCGACTCGACCGCTCCCAGGCTAACGGCCAACTGAAATAGCCGCGTCGACTCGACCACGCGCTTGGCCCGCTCGAAGTCGCCGTGCAGTTCGAAGCTGAGCATCGCCCCAAACGCCCCCGACATCTGCCGCTGGGCCAGGGCATGGCCCGGATGTTCGCCGCGGCCGGGATAGCGGACCGCGTCTACGCGCGGGTCGGCGGCCAGCCAGTCGGCCAGTCGGGCAGCGGTGCGCGATTGCTCGCGCACGCGCAGCTCCAGCGTTTTCAACCCCCGCGAGCAGAGGAACGACTCGAGCGGCCCCATCACCGCGCCGGTAGCATTCTGGATGAAATAGAGCTGGTCGAGCAGCGGCTTGTCGCGCACGACCAGCGCGCCCCCCAACACGTCGCTATGGCCGCCGATGTACTTCGTGGCCGAGTGCATCACGATGTCGGCCCCCAGCTCCAGCGGCCGCGTCAGCACCGGCGTGGCAAACGTATTGTCCACGGCCAAGAGCGCCCCGTGCTTATGCGCGATCTCGGCGCAGGCGGCGATATCGGTTAGCGACATTAGCGGGTTGCCCGGCGTTTCGATCCAGACCAGCTTCGTCCGCGGTGTCAGCGCGTCGCGTAGCGCCTTAAGATCGCCGCTGGTGTTGACCAGCGAAACTTCGATGCCCGCGCGATTGATCACCTTGTGCAGCAGCCGGTAGGTGCCGCCGTAGATGTCGGTGCCGGCCACCAGGTGATCGCCCGACGATAGCAGGCTCACCGCGCAGTGCGTGGCGGCCATGCCCGAGGCGAACGCCAGCGCGCCGACGCCCCCTTCCAGGTTTGCCAGCGTGGTCTCGAACGCCTTGCGCGTGGGGTTGCCCGAGCGCGAGTAGTCGAACTGCCCCCACTCGCCCGCGCCGGGCTGCACGAACGTGGTGGCCATGTGAATCGGCCGCACCACGGCGCCGGTTTGCGGGTCGACCTCGTTGCCGACGTGAATCGCGCGGGTTCGAAATTCCATGACAGCTTATTACCTGAATGTGAGCCGCCTGGGTGCGACGGCAATCGTTCGGTGTCGCCGGGTCCCTGGTGTCACTCAAGCTTAGTGCGCTCCCAGCAGCCGCAAACGCCCCTCACCCCCTGCCCCCGTTTGCCACTTGCCTGCGTGCCACTTGCCTGCGTGCCACTTGCCCGCGTGTCACTTGCCCGCGTGTCACAACCGGTGTGCCACTACCCGTGTGCCACTGCCCGTGTGCCACTGCCCGTGTGCCACTGGCTTTGCCAGTGCCGCCCTTTTCCTGATAATCCCCCTGCCACTCAGCCCCCGTGTGCCACTGGCTTTGCCAGTGCAATCCGGCCACCAGTGCCCTACCGTTCCAGGGCCTGCTTCAAATCGGCCACCAGGTCCTCGGGATTTTCAATGCCGCAGGCCAGCCGAATCATGTTGTCGGCAATGCCGAACCGCTGGCGATCCTCGACCGGCACTTCGTAGTAGCTCATCACCAGCGGCTGCTCGATGAGCGACTCGGCGCCACCCAGGCTGGGAGCGATCCGCGGAATGCGCACTGCGTCGACCACGTCGGCCGTTTGCCGCCAATCGGCGTCCTTGACCAGGAACGTCACCAGGCCGCCATAGCCGCGCATCGTCCGCTTGGCCACTTCGTGGTAAGGATGCGATTCGAGCCCCGGATAATAAACCCGTTCGATCCGCGAATGAGCGGCCAGAAACCGCGCCACGGCCAGGCCGTTTTCGTTGTGCCGCTGCATGCGCAGCTCGAAGGTCTTTAGCCCGCGGCTGAGCAGGAAGATATTGTGGGGCGAGTTGATGGCCCCCATGATGCCGCGCAGCTTGCGGACCGGCTCGAGCTTGTCGGCCGCGCCCACGATCACGCCGGCCAGCAGATCGTTGTGGCCGGCCAGGTACTTGGTGGCCGAGTGCAGCACGTAGTCGACCCCCGCGGCCAGCGGCCGCAGGTTGTAGGGGGTGCCCAGCGTGGCGTCGATCAGCGTTTCGACGCCGTGCTTGCGACCCAGCTCGGCAAACCGCGGCAGGTCGACGACGCTCAGGTGCGGGTTCGTCGGCGATTCGCTGACCAGCAGCTTGGTCCGCGGCGTGATGGCCGCTGCCATCGCCTCGTAGTCGCAGGCGGGCACTTCGCGGGTGACCACGCCGAAGCGGGCCAGGTGCTTGGAGCAGAACTCGCGGCTGCGGTGATAACACTCGTTGAAAAAGACGACCTCGTCCCCGGCGCTCAGCTTGGTCATCAGCAGGCCGACGATGGCGGCCATGCCGCTGGAATACAGCAGCGCGGTCTCGCCCCCTTCGAGCGCGGCCAGCTTCCGCTCGACGACTTTCTCGCTGGGGTTGCCGTAGCGGCCGTATTCCTCGCGGGGCTGCTTCTGCTCGATGAACTCGATCACCGAGGCCGTGTCGGGAAACGTGTAGGTCGAAGCGCAGAACATCGGATCGGTGATCGCGTTGGCGAACTTTTGCCGATCCTCGCCGGCGTGGATGGCCAGGGTCGAAAAGCCGCTGGCCGACGGGTCGTCGGGCTGGCTATTGGCGTGGGTTGATTGGCTCTTGGTCATGGTCAGATCCGGCTCAGGAATGGCGGAACATGGTGGTACGAGGCGACGAGACCCGTCCAACCCGAGCAAAAAAAAAGCCCCGACACTGCCCCAGCAGTCGCGGCTCACTTTGTTCAAAGTTGAAATCGCGCTGGCGAGCTCGACGCACGCACAGGCGATGGCACTTTAGCAGTCAGGCTGCAAGCGGCCGCAAATCCCAGGCCGCATTGTAATGCGCCCCCCGCCCGGATGCAAGCAAGAGTCGAGAGGGGGTATTGGGTGATTAGTGCGTGCAGGCTCTCAACGAGCTTGGTGGGCTTGCGCCCAGGCGTGGCTGAACATGATAAGAAGGGAAACCCCCGTAATGACCACTGCTAGGAGGCCCAGCATCAGCGCCCACTCTGCCTTGTTTGGTGCATAAGGTCGGCGAAACCAGCGGCGTTTGGGGGTCGACACAGGCCAGTGATTAAGGACAAACGCCGCGCCATCGACCCTCGCCCGTTCAATCATCTGCAAAGACATTGGCGGGTACTGTGTGGCTGGATCGACCAACTTGCACTCAGTCAACTCCACGATCGACCACTGGGCCGCGGAGAGTTCGCTGGTGGCTATCTCGGCGGCGGCCGCTTGAGAGTCTGCCTCGATCCAGCAGTTGGCATATGCGCCTCCTGATTCCCGGATGGATGGGTTATCCGGGAGCGGAACCACTTCGTAGGTGAGGAGCCAAATGTCGCTCATACCGGCATTCTAGCAGGGGCGGGCGGCCAAGGCTTGCTCGCGCAGCGGCATTGAAATAAACAACGGTCCAACTGCCCAGTCGCCTACTTCTTACCGAAGTGGTCACGCCCGTTTGCTATAATCCGAACATGAGCGAAACCCCAACGCTTCG
>CAZPED010000492.1:0-3698 GCA_964585335.1 uncultured Planctomycetaceae bacterium
GCACCAGCGGCCGCTAGTTGAAGCGCCGGCAGTTCTAGCAATTCGGCGTGGGCCGCGCGGGACGGGCGGGTTTTGCGTTGCAGGAAATCGCCGGCGGCGGTCGATGCTAAACAATACGGCTCAGAAGGATCTGAGCGTCCGTCCCGTCTGTTAACCAAGCACGATGCGAGGTCGAACCGTGGACAAAAAGCTGCTCTCTTCGTTGGCTTTGTCGGCCAGCCTGAGCATCGGCTGCCTGGGCTGCTCTTCCATGTCGAAGACGGGGCCCAACCAAAAGTCGTGGACGGACAAGGTCAGTTCCACCATGAAGAGCGGCGCCTCGAAGGTGACGTCGGTCTTCTCGCCCAAGGCAACCACGAGCACGGTGTCGAGCCCGCCCAGCGGCAAGCCAGGCCCCAACGTCCACGTGGCGCTGGCCGAGCTGGCCGAGAACAACGGCAACTTCGACGAGGCCGAAGCGCAATACCGCAAGGCCCTCGAGTTCGATTCCAGTCACCGTGGCGCACTGTTGGGACTGGCCCACCTGGAAGATCGCCGCAATAACTTCGACGGAGCGATCAAGCACTACCAGAAAGCCGTCAAGAAGCACTCGAAAGATGCCTCGGTGCACAACGACCTGGGCCTGTGCTACCATCGCCACGGGCAGCTCAACGAGGCCACCAAAAGCCTGAAGCGGGCCGTCGAGCTCAAGCCCGACAGCAAGCTGTACCACAACAACCTGGCCGCCGTTTACGTCGAGCAGGGCAAGAACAAGGAAGCGCTGGCCCAACTGATTGCCGCGCACGGCGAGGCCGTGGGCAACTACAACCTGGCTTACCTGCTGGCGCAGAAAAACGATACGCAGGAAGCGCTGGCTCACTTCCAGCAGGCTTACGCCAAGGACGCGTCGCTGGTGGCCGCCAAGCAGTGGATCGACAAGCTCACCATCGGCGACGGCCCGGCGGGCACGCACTTCGCGCCCAGCCAGCAGGTGTTCCAGTCGCAGCACACGGCTCCGTATGCCCAAGTGGCGGCGCGGCCGGCGGCCTCGCCCTACGTGCAGGCCAGCGGTTACGCGCCGGGATCGACCGTGCCGCCCGCGGCCGCCCCACCACCAGCAGGCGCCGCGTACGGCGTGCAGTACCCGCAGCCGCAGGGACCCGCCGACGCATCGGGCTATGCCATGCCGCCGATGCCGGAACAGCAACCCGGCGTGCGGACGCCGGCGGTTCAATAGCCCGCTACCAACCGCGACCGTTCTTGCGGGTGCCGCACAGGGCGACGCGCAGACCCAGTCGCTCGGCCATGGCGGCTTTGGCCAATAGCGCCTTGTCGGCCTCTTCGCTGCTGTTGGCGTATGCCACTTGAATGTGGTTGGCCTTGTGGCGGGCCATGAGCTGATCGCGCGACACGCCGTAAGTCACGGCATGCATGATCGGCCATTGCGGCGTGGTCGCTTCCCAGCGCCGCCGGGTTTCCTCGGGGGGCAGCTCCACAACCTCCGCGCGCCCCAGATCCATGCAAAGCCGTCCGTCCTCGATATAGATGCGGGACCAGACGATTTCGCCGGGCCGCGAAATGCCCTTGAGGGTGCCGCCGCCCGAGGGGAAATACATGGCCGGTTGCCGCTCGCTCGAGGCGCCCTGCCACCCGCCAATAAAGTGCGCGGGGGGCGCGGATCCGCTGATCAACAACACCCACACATAGTCCGACACCGTGCCGCTCTTATCCCAATCGCCCCAGCGCACGTCGTGCAGCGTGTTTTCGACCGGCTGGCCCATGGCGTCGTGCACGCGATAGGTCATCAGGCCGTCGAGCCCCGCGCACTCGTCCACCTCGTTGAAGTGTGGCAGCGGCTGCCCCTGGTACAACACGCGCGAGCCGTCGCGGCTGGTGACGGGCGGCCGATCGGCATTGTTCAGCGTGCCCTCGACCAGGTCGCTGGCCGGCAGCAGGTCTTTCAGTCCCTGTTGATACTGAATGCCGATCGTATGACAGCCGAAGTCGTCGGCCAGCCGCACCGCGGCGATGTACATCTTGCACTGCTTGAGGATCTGCTCGTCGGTCAGATCGTCGGCGTGGGTCGGCCCGGTGACAAACTTCATGCCGCGGGCTTCCATCCACGACCGCACCGCCCGGGCTTCGGCGTCGGCAACCTGCGTGGTTTCGTAGTAGAGCGCCGATTGGCTGAGCCGCTCCTTGTAAACGCCCGTGGCGTGCAGCAGGTCGTCGGGAATGATCGCGTTGAACATTCCCATGCAGCCTTCGTCGAAGACGCCCATGATGGCCTTCTCGCGCAGCAATTGTTCGGCCAGCGCAATGCCCAGGCGGCGTTCCTTGCCGGGCACCTTGATGTCGGCCAGCGGCACCACGTGGTCGGTCTTGTGCTTGACCACGCCCTTTTCCAGCCATTGTTTGAGGTGGCGGGTAAACGGCTTGTCGGTAAAGTCCTCGCTCCACAAGGTGGAATACTTGCGGCCCGCCTTGGTGAGCGAGCCGTTGAGGTTGAGCATGCCCACCAGCCCCGGCCACGTGCCCGACCAGTTGGCCACGGTCAGTACCGGTCCTTCGTGAGCGATCAGGCCGGCCAGCACGTGGTGCGAGTATTGCCACACCGCTTCGGCCACGATCAGCTTGGCCTTGGGGTCGATGCCGGCAAAGACCTTCATGCCCTCGGTTTGCGAGGCGATGAAACCGTGCTGCTCGTCTTCCTTGTACGGATGAGCGCGCACGAGCTCGTAGCCGGCGGCCGCCACGGCCTTTTCCAAAGCCTGCTCCATCTCGTGCTGCGCCGGCCAGCATTTCTGGTTTGCCGACAACCGCAAGTCGCCACTGGCAACCAACAACACCTGGTTCTTCTTCACCTTGGCAGGCTTTGCCGTCACCGGTAACCGATATTCCGCCATCCCCAGCACTCCTGGTTGTCGTTCGAGAAAAAAGTTTCGCCGCAGCTCACCATCGGGCGCATGAGCCGGCAAGCTCAGCGCCCGTCACCAATCTACTGCGACACGAGTTCAGCTTGAGCAATATAGGCGCTCGATGGCTCCCCTTCGGCGCCGGCGATCAGTTCCAGCTTGACGGTTTTGCCGGCCCACGCGCTCAGGTCGAGCGAGACGACCTGCCAGGCCGGCTCCGCGGCATTGCGTCCGATGACGGACAAATGCAGGTTTTGGCCATCGGCCTTGACCGCCAATCGCCAGGCCTGCTGCGAGGCGTGCGATACCGCCAGCACCAGGCGGGTTTGTTTGCCCGCCGGCACGGCGAATTGGCCCCGTAGCGTGCAGGCTTCGTGCTTGCTCACCGGGCGCACCAGCAGCACCCCTTCGCGGCCGGCGTGCTCGGCAACGATGGCCACGCCCGGCTTGCCCGACTTGGTGGTCGTAAAGCCCGGTGCGACCTCCTGCACGAGCAAACCAAACTTTTCGCGGTCCGCCTCCTCGCGCGGCACGACGGGCTGCGAACCTGGCAGCTTGCGCGCCGCCGGGTCGCTGGGCGGTTTATCGAGCGTCAGCAGCGCGAACAAATCGGCCAGCTCCTCGGGCTTGAGCTGCTTTTCCAATTCCTCGGGCATCAGCGACAGCCGGCTGACGGCCACCTCGTCGATGTCGGCCCGGGCTACCGTCTCGCGCTTACCCCCTTGCAGCTTGAGCACGATGCGCTGCGGGCTGTCTTCGGCCAACAGCCCCGTCAGCACGCGGCCATCGACCGTAACCACGGTG
>CAZPED010000493.1:0-3693 GCA_964585335.1 uncultured Planctomycetaceae bacterium
GGTGCGAGCTGGATGCCGCGAATACGCCCGACCGGGCAGCGCTGGCGCTGCGGCAGTTGCAGATGTTCGACGCCCTGAGCCTGTGGTTCTGCTGCACCCCCGACGGTGATTCGGAAACCCTGGAAACCCCTGGGGGAGCCCCGCTCACGCTGCGGCGATTACCTGGCGGAGTGGTGGAGCTTGCGCCCTGGCCGCTGGCGGTCGAGCGGCTGAATATCGAGATTCGAGGCCGCCGGGTGCCGGCCCGGCGCTATCCCACGGCGGCAGAACTGGCGCAAGTGGACGGCCGCGCGGCGAAACTTGCCTGGCAGCTGCGGCCCGGCGGGCCGAAGGGTTGACGGAATCGCTTAACTCTAACTATACTCGAAACTTCGGAGCAATCGCTCAGCCCACGCTGCGAGGCAGGCGTTTCGGCCAGGACGGCACGTCAGACTTAGAGTTCGCAAGTCGTCCCAGCTTACGTCCGGAACCGAGATGCCCACGATGAGTCGATTTGGCTGGAGCTTGGTTGCGCTCGCGGTGCTCGCACTAGCTGGCCTCGGTCCCGCGGCCAGCGCGCAGCAGCCGGCCAAGGTGCCGGCCGTCAAAACGGCGCTGCCGGCCCGCATCGGTCAGTTCCGCGCGGTGGCCCCGGGCGTGGAAGTGACGATCGCGCCCGACCGCCAGGAAGAAGAAACCTTCTCGACGCACGACATCATCGAGATCGTGCAGGGCATTCCCGGGCTGGAGTGGAAGCCCAAGCTCTCGGCCGAGACCCGCACGCTCAAGCAGATGGCCACCGACACGGTCTTTCGCCGCACCGTTTGGTGCCTGGAGTTCACGTTCAAGCCGGTACGGATGATCTGGGTCGACGTGCCGCAGGCCAGCGGCAAAATGCAGCGCAAGCTGATCTGGTACATGGTGTACCACGTGCGCAACACCGGGGGCCATCTGAAGCCCGTGGCGCAAGCCGACGGCACCTACGAGCTCGAAAAAGTGAACCAGGACGTACGGTTCTTCCCGCACCTGGTGCTCGAATCGCTCGAGTACAAGAAGGCCTACCTCGACCGGATCATTCCCGTGGCCATTCCGGCCATCCAGGAGAAGGAAGACCCGAACCGCAAGCTCTACAACACGGTGGAGATCTCCAGCAAGCTGCTGGGGCACAGCACCGACCTGGTGGACAAGAGCGCCTGGGGCGTGGCCACCTGGGAGGACGTCGACCCGCGGATCGACTTCTTCTCGGTGTACGTGCAGGGTTTGACCAACGCCTATCGCTGGGTCGATGCCCCCGGCGGCTTCAAGGCGGGCGATCCGCCGACGACAGGGCGGCACCTGCTGCAAAAGACCCTGATGCTCAACTTCTGGCGGCCCGGCGACGAGTTTCTCGAAGACCGCCGCACGATCCGCTACGGCATCCCGGGTAAGGTTGACTACAGCTGGGTATACCGATAAACTTTTGGGTTTCACCAGCTATCAATCTTCCCAGCCGCTAGGGCCCCGCCGGGTCTCGCGGCGGCTGCAGGGCTGCCAGTATCGAGGAGTTTGGCACATGGCACATAAGAAGGGTCAAGGCTCCAGCCGCAACGGTCGCGATTCGAACGGCCAGCGCCGCGGCGTGAAGCGCTTCGCCGGCCAGAAGGTCGTGGCCGGCAACATCCTGGTCCGCCAGGTCGGCACGAAGTTCCATCCCGGTCGCGGTGTCGGTCAGGGCTCGGATTTCACGCTCTACGCACTGGTCGACGGCGTCGTCGAGTTCGACCGCGAAGGCCGCCGCGTCAACGTGGTGGGCGTGGCCTAAGGCTCGCGCGCCTGGCGGGCTCGCTTGCGGGGCCCCCTGCCGGCGCCCGTTGGCCGAGTGAGAGTACAGTCGAGGGGTGGCCCGCCGCGGGCGACCCCTCTTTTATTTTTGTCGAGCCCGTATGTTCGTTGATCGCGTCACCATTCAAGTCGAAGCCGGCCGCGGCGGCGACGGTTGCGTCAGCTTCCGCCGCGAGAAGTACGTGCCGCGCGGCGGTCCCGACGGCGGCGATGGCGGCGACGGCGGCAGCGTGATCATCGTCGCCGAACCAGGCGTCGACAGCTTGGCCGCGCTCTCGCAAAAAAAACACTGGCGGGCCGAGAACGGCGAACGCGGCGGCAGCTCGAATTGCCACGGCCGCAACGGCGCCGACCTGACGATCCACGTGCCGCCAGGCACGCTGGTGCTCGACGCCCAAGCGGGCCACGTGATCAAGGACCTTGCGCGCGCGGGCGAAAGCGTCGTAGCCGCCCACGGCGGCAAAGGTGGCAAAGGCAACCTGCGATTCAAGACGGCCACGAACCGCGCTCCGCGGCAATCGACCCCCGGCGGCACGCCCGAGTCGCGGCTGCTGACCTTGGAACTGAAGGTGATCGCCGACGTCGGTTTGATCGGCAAGCCGAATGCCGGCAAGAGTACGCTGCTCAGCCGGCTGTCGCGAGCGCGCCCCGAGATTGCCGACTACCCATTTACGACCAAGTACCCAAACCTGGGCAGCGTACAGCTGGGGGCCGACCGCAGCTTCGTGATGGCCGACATTCCCGGTTTGATCGAGGGAGCCCACGAGGGGGCCGGGTTGGGGCACGAGTTTTTGCGGCACATCGAGCGGGCCGGCATTCTGGTGCACCTGGTCGAGCCGACGCCGAGCGATGGCAGCGATCCACTGGAAAACTACCGCGTCGTCCGCGGCGAACTCGAACAATACGACGTCGCACTGAGCAACCGGCCGGAAGTCGTGGCCGTGACCAAGGCGGAATTGCCCACGGCGGCCGAAGTGCATCGTAAGTTTGTCGAGGCGCTGGGACCCGACGTGCTGGCGATATCGGCCGTCACGGGCCAGGGTCTCGACCGCTTGTTGCAAGCCGTGCGGCGGCACCTCGACGAGCGCGCCGAACCAAGCTGAGACCATCGTTTGCCGGCCGGCGCCAGGCCCGCGCTGGCCTCTGGGGTGGAGCATCTACCGTGAACCAACCGAGCGCTTCCGCAGCAGAGCGACTGCCGCTGGTCGTGGCCGACGTGGGCAACAGCCGCGTCAAGTTGGGCGAGTTCGAGCCCAGCGGGCAGACGGGCCTGCCGTTACCAGTCCGCGCGCAATCGTTTGCCGTCGAGCTGAACGAGGCCGACCTGGACAGCTTTCTGCCCGAGGAAGCCGCGCGGTACCGCTGGGCGATTGCCAGCGTGAATCATCCCGTGGCCGAGCGGTTGCAACAATGGCTGGAGCACCGGCGGGCCCGCCAGGTGCGTGTGCTCACGTATCAAGACATGCCGCTGGCGATCGACGTCGAAGCGCCGCCGCGGGTGGGCATCGATCGCCTGGCCAATGCCGTGGCGGTGAATCGGCTACGGCCCGAGGGCGTGGGCGCGATCATCGTCGACCTGGGTACCGCCATCAAGGTCGACCTGGTCTCGGCCGAGGGAGCGTTTGCCGGCGGGGCCATTTTGCCGGGCATTGCCATGGCGGCCCGCGCCCTGCACGAGTTCACGCACTTGCTGCCGTTGGTGACGGTCAGCGAAGCTCCCGCGCCGCTGGGTAAGTCGACCGTGGCGGCCATGAGCGCCGGCCTGTACTGGGGAGCCGTAGGCGCGGTGCGCGAACTGGTCGGGCGGCTGTCGATCGATCGCCCGGGCATGACGATCTATCTGACCGGCGGCGCCGCGCCTGAGCTCTGGAGTACCGAACATCCGGACATCAT
>CAZPED010000494.1:0-3680 GCA_964585335.1 uncultured Planctomycetaceae bacterium
CGGGCTCGCGCGAGGAAGGCACGGTGACCGGAACACAAGTGCAGGCCTGGCGGGCCGCCAACAACGCAGCGCTAGCAGTGCAGCTCGGAACGATTGTCCAGGTGGTACAGTACATCGAGCGCTGCAGCACGAGCAAAGGGGGCATCAGCTATTCGCTCCGCAGTGGCGGGAGTACGCGGTTGCCCATTTCGGCCGCCGCCGTGGCCACGCTGTACAACGCCGGGCAATACGACGCGCCGGTGGCCAATCGCTGCCTGGAGTACGTCTGGCGGCACTTCGAGGACTCGAAGAACTGGCGGCGCGGCGGCCACGACTTTTACTGCCAGCTCTACGCCTCGCAGGCGTTCTACCTGGCCGGCGACAAGTACTGGGACACCTACTTTCCGGCCGCGCGCGACCAGTTGCTTTCCATGCAGAACAAGGCGGAAGGCTCCTGGCAAGGCGACGGCATCGGCAAGGCCTACGGCACGGCAATCGCCCTGATCATTCTGCAACTTCCGTACAAATACCTGCCCGTCTATCAACGTTGAGGAACCACCGCGTGACGACAGCCATTGATCCGGATCTGGCCGGCTTGAGCAGATTGAAAGAAGCCCACCAGCGTCTGCGCGAGCAGGTTGCCCAGGTGATCGTGGGGCAGAACGAGGTCATCGAACAGTTGATGATCGCCATCTTCGCGCGCGGGCATTGCATTCTCGAGGGAGTGCCCGGGCTGGCTAAAACGCTGATGGTGAGCACGCTGGCCCGGTGCCTGGAGCTGGACTTTACCCGCATTCAGTTCACGCCCGACCTGATGCCCAGCGACATCACCGGCACCGAAGTGTTGCAAGAAGACAAGGCCACGGGGGTTCGCCAGTTGCGCTGCGTGCGCGGGCCGGTGTTTACCAACGTGCTCCTGGCCGACGAGATCAACCGCACTCCCCCCAAGACGCAAGCGGCACTGCTCGAAGCGATGCAGGAGCGCCAGGTTTCGGCCGGCGGCCACCGCCACGCACTGCCCGATCCGTTCTTCGTGCTGGCCACGCAAAACCCGATCGAGCAGGAAGGCACCTATCCGCTGCCCGAGGCTCAACTCGACCGCTTTCTATTCAAGGTATTCGTGGGCTACCCTTCGCCCGACGAGGAACGCCAGATCTATCGCCTGACGACGGGCGTGGAGCAGGCCGAGCTGACCAAGGTGCTCTCGGGCGCAGAGATACCCGAGCTGCAAGCGCTCGTGCGGCGGGTGCCGGTTTCGGACCATTGCCTGGACTATGCCATGCACCTGGTGCGGGCCACGCGCACCGGGGAAGAGCAGAAGCCGGCCTATGTCAGCAAGTGGATCGCCTGGGGCGCCGGCCCGCGTGCGGGTCAGGCGCTAGTGCTGGCGGCCAAGGCCCGCGCTGCGCTCGACGGTCGGACCTGCGTCACGATCGAGGACATTCGCGGCGTGGCCCATCCTGTGCTGCGACATCGGTTGGTGACCACTTATGCCGCGCAGGCCGAAGGGCAAACGCCCGACACCGTGATCTCGGCGCTATTGAAGGACATTCCTGTTCGCCAAGGAGCCAGCGAAGTCGATGGCCACGTCGCCCCAGCTTTCCGATCCTGAAGTGCTGGCGCGGATTGCCGGACTTTCGCTGCGTGCCCGGCACGTGGTCGAAGGCACGATTTCCGGCTTGCACCGCAGTCCGTTCCACGGCTTCAACGTCGAGTTCGCCGAATACCGCGAATACTCGCCGGGAGACGACTTGCGCCGGCTCGACTGGCGCGTGCTGGGTCGCACCGACCGCTTTTACGTCAAGCAGTACGAGGAAGAGAGCAACCTGCGGGCTTCGCTGGTGCTCGATTGCAGCGCCTCGATGCGATACGGCTCGCGGGCCCTGTCGAAGTTTCACTACGCGGCCACAGCCGCGGCGGCGCTGGCCACGCTGCTGGTCGAACAGCAAGACCCGGTGGGCCTCGCGCTGTTCGATCGGTCGACGCGTGAAGTCATTCCGCCGGCGGCCACGCAAGCGCAGCTGGCCCGCATCATCGGGCTGCTCGAACAGGCCGAGCCCAACCGCCAGACAGAGCTGGGCGAAGTACTGCAACTGCTCAGCGAGCAGATGCGCAAGCGGGGCCTGATCGTCATTTTTTCCGACTTGCTGACCGACCTGAACGCGTTTTTCGACGGCTTGCAGCGGCTGCAATACCGCGGCCACGAGATCATCGTATTCCACGTGCTCGATCCCGATGAGTTGGAGCTGCCGTTTAACGACTTGGTGATGTTTCGCGACATCGAGGGTAACGAAGAGCTGCTGGCCGAACCTTGGGCGTTTCGCAAGACGTATCAGGCGGCCATGCAGCAGTTCCTCGACGAGGTGCGCACCGGGTGCGGCAACCGGGCGGTCGACTACTTGCTGCTGCGCACCGACCAGCCGCTGGCCGACACGCTCAGCCATTACCTGCATGCCCGCGAACGCTTCAAGCATCTGCACCGCAAGGGATAACACGGCGCACGAGCGCATTGGGCCGCCATGAGCACGCTGACGTTTCTCAATTCGCCGCTGTTGTGGGGCCTGGTGGCCGCCAGCATTCCGCTGCTGATCCACCTCTTGTACCGGCGGCAGTACCGCCGCGTCGACTGGGCGCCGATGCGGTATCTCAAACTGTCGATTCAACGCAACCGGCGGCGGATTCGTATCGAGCAGCTGCTGCTGTTGCTGCTGCGCACCGCGGTGGTCGTGCTGCTGTTTCTCCTCGTGGCCCGGCCGGTGATGCATGCCGAAGGGCTGTCGCGCTGGTGGGGCGGCACGGGCCGCACCAACCGCATCGTGCTGCTCGACGACTCGCTAAGCATGGGTTACACGCACGAGGGCAAAACCGCGCTCAGTCGCGGGCAGACGCTGGCCGCCGATTTGCTGGCCACCTTTGGCCCTCAAGACGGTTTGACGCTGGTGCTGGCCTCGGCGCCCAGCGAGCCGCTACTGCGCGAAGTCACGCTGGACGAGTTAGACGACCTGGTGCGACTGGTTCGCGAGGTCGAGCCGGCCGATACGCTCAGCGCCTGGAGCGACATCCTGCAAAGCCTGCAAAAGCTGGTCGACACGGGCTCGTACCCGTTGCACGAGATCACGCTGATAACCGACTTGCGGCGGGCCGGCTGGGAGGCCGAGCTGGAAACCCTGGGCAGCCAGTGGGCCACCGGGCGAGTGCGGCTGCGCGTGTTCGACGTCGGTCGCGACGACACCAGCAACGTGGCCCTGCTGAGCCTCGAGCAGGCCGATCGACTCGCGCTGGCTGGCACCCCGGTGCGCTTCGAAGCTCGCCTGCGCAACGACACCTTCGGCGAGCTGGTCGGCCAAGAGGCCAACCTGATCGTCGACGGCAAACCCAGCCTGGTCCGCCTGCCGAATCTGGCTGCCGGCGAGACGGTGACACTGCCGCTGTTGGCCACTTTCCAGGAACCCGGCGCACACGACGTGGCCTTTGAACTGGCTAGCGACGCGCTGGCCGGCGACAACCGCCGTTCGGCGGTCGTCGAGGTGCGGGCCGGCGTCAACATGCTGCTGGTCGATGGTGAGCCGTCGAGCGAGGCGCTGGGGGGCGAGACCGATTTTCTCGCGCTGGCCCTGTCGCTAGCGGGCGATGCGGCCGACGCGTTCCAGGTTGAAGTGCTGACCGACGCCGAATGGGCTGCCACGCCGGCCGCGTCGGTC
>CAZPED010000495.1:0-3629 GCA_964585335.1 uncultured Planctomycetaceae bacterium
AGATGCTTGGCCTCGATCAACCAGTGCCCGCCCAGTTGACGAAACAACAGCCCCAGGCCGGTGCCCAGCAGCACGACCACCAGTGGCGCGGGAATGAAGGACTTCTTCAGCGGCCGATAGCGATCCCAAACGACCAGCAGCGCCAGCGAAGCCAGGCCGATCGCCGCCGCCCCCGGATGGATATCGAAAAACAGCTCGCCCAATTCGGAAAACGTGTTTTCGTGGTCGGGCTGGTCGAACGACATTTCGCCTTCAGGATCGGTATCGTGGCCGAGCAAGTGCGGAATCTGCTTCAGCACCAAAATGATGCCGATGGCCGCCAGCAGCCCCTTGATGACGCTCGAGGGGAAGAAGGCCGAGATCACACCGGCCCGGGCAAAACCCAGGGCGATTTGCAACACGCCGGCCACCACGACGGCCAGCAGAAATCCCTCGAATGAGCCCAAGGCCACGATTTGCGCGGCGGTGATGGCCATGAGCGTGTTGCCCGGCCCGCTGACGCTCGTGTGCGAGCCGCTCAGGCTGCCGACGAGCAGTCCGCCCAAAATTCCCGATATCAGCCCAGCAAACAGCGGCGCCCCCGAGGCCAGTGCAATCCCCAGGCACAAGGGTAGCGCAACCAGCCCGATGACGACGGCCGCCGTGGTATCGCGGGCAAGCACGCGCGGTTGAATAATGCCTGCATGAGACATGAAATGCTCCTTTCTACTGCCGCCTGTCCCCGCGTCCGCCGAGAAATCGCGCATCGCACCCGGTGGCGATCGCCCGCTCGAACAGGCCGCGGAGTTGCGCGCAAGCCGAGGCGAGAACGCCCACAGGCCGACGCGCGACGAGGTTGAATAGCTGCGACCAGCGGCGTCGCGGAGCCCCCTGCTTCGCGTCAAACCAGTCGGTCAGCCGCTATGCGCGTCTGACGCCGTGGTTTGCCGAGCAATCGTCTCGCGATCGCCAACGGCCGTGCTTGACGAGGCCGATAGCCCACGCTCGCGGCCGTCGGCCGCGCGCGGAGCCCAGCACATTTCAACACTTCAGCGGAGCCAGCAGTCCGTTGGACCACCGATGCCCGGCAGCGCGGGCCGTGAAGAAAGCCGCCGCGTCGGTGCGCCGGCAAGCGCCGCGCAGCTCGCGTTTGGCGGCCCGCGGCAAATGCCGCACCTGCACCAGGCGCAGTTGCGCTCTGGGACTGTCCGGCAAACTGAACCAATCGACCGTCAGCGATTCGGTCACCTCGGCTTCGGGCTCGGCCGAAACCGTGGGCAATTGGCTCGAGGCCACCAGGGCCAGCAAGTTGGCCAGTGCCAGCAGTAGCACCGCCCCCGAGCGCCTGGCCGCGCGCAGCAGGTCGGCGTGGCGGCCGGCGCCACGTTTCGCGCTACTGTTGGCCGGCAAATACTGCATTGCTCGGTCGCCTTTCCAGTCGGGTCGACAGGTCGATTGAGAAAGGTAGCCACGGGGTGCTAGGCGGTCAACCCCGCGAGTGCTATACGCACATCGGCATCGAGCGGTTCACCCCCTGCAATGATTTTCGCCAAAAACCACAGCCAGCCCCGCCGCTCCATCAGTCCGCGTGAATGCGACTGGCGCCAGCGGGGCCCGCGCGGTCTGGCTAATCGGCGCAACCACACCCCCAGCTTGTGAGCCGCTAGCGGGCTGATGAGAATGAAGCTTCACAGGGTCGGTCCCCACTCGGCTACGGGCACTAGGAAACTCGTTGATGTCCTCGGCATTGTTGGCGGCGCTGGTCGTGGGCACCGTGCCCCTGTTCGTCTATCCGCAGGACCACCTGGGCGACGTCCGCTGGCCGAGCCATGCCGTGGTGACCGTGCCGCAGGGGTTCGTCAAAGACTCGGATCACTTGTTTCTGTCCGAAGACGATCGGCCGGCGCTGGCGCAGATCGAAACCGTGGCCCGCTGGCCCGACGGCTCCTCTAAGTGGATCCACGTATACACCTCGCTGCGCTATCAGGGCGGCAAGGCCTCGCGTTACGTGCTGGTGCGGCAGGCAACCGCGCCCGAGCTGCCCGCCTCGCCGCTGAAAGTCGTCGACCCGCCAGCCGGCATACAAGTCGATACCGGCGCCATCAAGTTCACCGTCGCCCGCCCCTTCGCCGGAATCACGCTCATCGAGCAAGGCGGCCAGACCCTGGTGCGCGGCGAGGGGGGCCCAAGCCTGGTCGACGACCGGGGCATCACCTGGCACGCCATGCACGACGCCGAGGCCGAAGTGGTCGTCGAACAGCAAGGCCCCGCCCAGGTTACGATTCGCGCCACGGGCTGGTACCAGACTGCCGAGCGCCGCGTGCCCGCATTCTGCCGGTTCACCACGCGCATCGTGGCCTTTGCCAACTCGCCGCTGATCAAGTTTGACCACGCCACGACGTTCGCCGGCGACATGCGCCGCCACGCGCTCAGCGAGTTGTCGTTCAAGTTCGCGGTTCCCGAAGTCACGGGCTATGCCACCTCAGCTACCCGGCCCACGCCCCGACGCGGCGCGCCCCCGCCCGCCGCCGCCGGCGGACTGCGAGGCAAGATCGACGCCAACTGCGCTGCCGCCTGGCTGGCTCAACTGGGCCCCGACGAATTGCTGGCCCTGACGCAGGTGCCCCCCGACAATCCGGCCGCCGTCAACACCGCCGGAAATCACGGCCGCAGCGCCGGTTGGTTTGCCGCCGATACGGCTCAGCGCCGCGTGGCCCTGCTGACCAAGGACTTCTGGCAGAAGTACCCCAAGGAAGTGAAGATTGGCCGCGACGAGCTGACCTACTATGCCTGGCCGCGCCACGGCGAGCTCGGCCAATCCGACCAGCACGCCACGCGTCCCGAGGGCGTTTACAAGTTTCAGTGCTTCCTGACCGGCCGCCTGCTCGACCCTCGGCTGCCCAGCGAATACTTCAGCGCGCTCGAGCTACAAAAAGACACCACCGAGTGCAAAGCCCAATACGCCCGGGCCGCCAATCTCGAAGGCGTTTCGGTCCACAACGAGTTCGCCCTGCTCTGCTTGCCGGCCGCGGCCGACGCGGCCGCCAGCGACGACCAGGTGGCGCGCTGGCAGCGGCTGTTCGCCGATAACCCCATTGCCCGGGTCAGCCCCACGGCCATTGCTTCCAGCGGCGTGCTGGGGCCCGTTGCTCCTTCGACCAACACCTTTCCCGAAGTCGAGCGCACGGTGCGCGACGCGATGCTCGGCTATGCCCGGTCCATCGAGCGCTACGGCGACTACGGCTGGTCGATCTATGGCAATACGCACCACGAAGAGTGGATGAACCCGGCCGCGGCCGGCACGCCGCTGGGCCGCCCCTCGCTGCATCGCGTGTGGAACAACAACCATTACCAGCACGTCAGCACGTCGTGGCGGCTGTTCGCCCTGCACGGCGACAATCGTCTGCTCCAGTGGGCCCGCACCTGCACCGACAACTACGCCAGCATCGGCCAGGTGCGCTACGACGGCCTGCGCGGCCGCGTCGACGGCAATGGCCAGCAGCATCCCGGGCCCAGCGTCAAGTATCACAATCCCGGCGCGTTTTGGCACTGCAAGGCCTTCGTGCCCTGGGGCGGCCGCGACTATGGCATGGACTCCAACGACAACGATTCGGGCCTGTTTGGCCACTGGCCCGACCCGTCGAGCCTGC
>CAZPED010000496.1:0-3626 GCA_964585335.1 uncultured Planctomycetaceae bacterium
TGCACCGCCAGCCCGTTGGCCAGGCGGTCTTCGGCCAGCACGGTGCCATCGCGCGCCACGATGCGGCCTCGCGCGGCAGCCAGAGCGTGCTGGCGCTCGATGGGGCGGGCGGCCAGCCGGCGGGCTTCCGCGCCGGTGCTCAGCTCGAGTTGAATCGCCCGGGCCAGCACCAGCGCAAACGCCAGGGCAAACAAGCCCCATAACCACGGCAGACGATCACGCGTCGACTCGGCCGCCAGTTCGGGCCGCTCGTCCAGCAACGCGTGCCAATCGCGTACTTCCAATGGCCCGGACATGGTCGAAAGTCCCCGCGTCAACGCTTCCGGCTACACGTCCTCGTCGCTCGACTGCAGCCAGCCACGCCAACGATCGAAGTGTTCCAGGCACAAGTGCGTGCCCCGGGCCACGGCCGTCAATGGTTCATCGCAAACCCGCACCGGCATCCCCGTGCGCTCTTGCAGGAAGCGGTCGAGCCCGCGCAAGAGCGCACCGCCGCCGGCCAGCACCAGGCCATTGTCGACCAGGTCCGAGGCCAGGTCGGTGTTGCAGTCGTCGATCGTGGCGCGAATGGCCTCGACGATCTCGACCAGGGGTTCCTGCAGCGCTTCGCGCACTTCCTCGCTCGTCACAGTGGCCTTGCGCGGCAAACCGCTGATGGCATCGACGCCCCGCACTTCGTCGCACAATTCGCCGTCGAGCGGCGCGGCGCTGCCGATCTCGATCCGCAGTCGCTCGGCGGCCGCCGTGCCGATGCGCAGGCTGTAGTGCCGCCGCAAGTAATCGACGATCGCCTGGTCCATGGCGTCGCCGGCCACGCGCACCGAGCGCTGGGCCACGACGTCGCCCAAGCTGAGCACGGCCACCTCGGTCGTGCCACCGCCGATGTCGCAAACCATGCTGGCCACGGGTTCGGCCACGGGCAGCGCGGCACCAATCGCCGCGGCCTTGGCCTCGGGCATCACCAGCACCTCGCGGGCCCCCGCGCGCTGGGCGCTGTTGTATACCGCGCGCTTCTCCACCGGCGTGATACAGCCTGGCACGGCCACGAGCACGCGTGGACGAGCGCGCATGCCGTTGCGCGTGGCCTTGCGCATGAAGTAGCGGAGCATGGCTTCGCAGAGTTCGAAGTCGGCGATCACGCCGGCGGCCAGTGGCCGCACGACCGAGATCGACTGCGGCGTGCGACCCTGCATTTGCTTGGCCAGGTGACCGACGGCGCAACCGTCGGAAAGCACGCGGCGCGACTGCTGGTCGACGGCCACGATCGAGGGTTCATTGACGACCAGCCCCTCGCCGACGACGCTGACCAGCGTGTTGGCGGTGCCCAAATCAATGGCCAGGTCAGAGCCCAGCAGCCCGAAGAGTCGAGAGAGCATCCTTGCTCGCACCAGTTAGGAGTGGTTTGGTTGCAGGCGCGCCTCCCTGGCACCGCCCGAGGATTACAGCACGGCCTTGGTCTTGAACTCGTAGACGTTCAGCTCGGCATACAGGCAAATGCAGCCGATGGTGAGGGCCAGAAACGACAAGATCAGCAACACCGTGTAGATGTTGGCCTTGGGCTTCTCGACGACCACTCCGCGCGTGGCCGCCGCGGCAGGAGCCGGGGCCGGCGCGGCGGCAGCGGCCGCCTTTTTCTTGCTAGCTGACTTTAAACCGAGTGGTGACATCGTCGTCTTTCTGAATGGCGCCCTTCTTGAATCCCGGCAAGACCTTGCCCACGGCCCGATCGTGCGTGGCGTGCAGCACCTCGATGCGGCCGAGGTACTTGCTGCCGCGGAAGATCTCCAGCGTGTGGCCGGCCCGCAGCCCGTCGTCCGAACCGAGCGAAATCTCGATCATGTTGTCCTGGCTGATCGCCAGCACCTTGCCCCGCACTTCCGGCGGCTTGCCGTCGATCGGCGTATCGGGCGTCAGGTCGTTGGCGGTCAGCACCTGCGTGGCCTGCGCCAGTTGGGCGGCCAATTGCACGCGACGCTCTTCCAGACGCTTCAGCTCGCCTTGGGTCTGGTGAATCTGATCGGTCAGCTCCACGACCCGGGCAAAGTGCTTGTCGCGCTCGCCCTGGGCGCCGCGAATCTCGCCGCGCAGTCCGTCGACTTCTTTCGTCAGCCGGGCCAGGTTCTGTTGGGCCGAGTCGAGCGCGGCCACGGCGTCTTTGTCTTTGACCATCATCGCGTCGCGCTGCTTGACCAGCTCGTCGCGTTGACGCTGCAATTCGTTCTTTTCGGTTTCGAGCTTACCGAGCGCGGAACGGACGGCGCCGCGCTCTTTCTCAATCTCCTTCTCCAGCGCGGTCTTCTCGTCCTGAGCTTTCTGGAAGTCCTCGACGGCCGTCTTGCGCTTGGCTTCCAAGTCGGTCGCCAGCTTCTTCCAGTTCTGGTGCGTGCCGTAAACGGCTACCGAAAATGACATGAACGCGACGCTCATGATCAAAATGAGTACGACGAAGATCTTGCCGATCAGATTCATAGGAAGGCCAATCCCACAGGCACGCTACCCGGCTCGATCACTTCCGATCAGGGGTAGCTCGACGTAGTGTTGTGAACCGCACTTCAGGGACCACCACGCGGGGTCGGCTGGCTGGCGTCAAGTTGATAGCTAGACAGGAGATAGCTCGCCGAACCCGAGAGAAACTCAGTATAACGACGCGGAATCGGCAAAGTCAATCAAGAATCGCCAATCTCGATAAGATGGGCGGCCTAGCGAAACGCTATAACCGGCCCTCGTCGCCCGGCGGCATGGCAGCCGATGGGCCGGCCCCCAAGCGGCCCTGGGACCGGCAAATTCATGCGTTTTTCAACGTTCGCCAGCGCCGCTTGAGCCCCAGAGCACCAAACACCAAGGTCACGGCCAGACAGTGACCCGACGATAGGTCCCCCAGCGCCAGGTACGGGCTCTGCCGGCGGTCGATCCGCGGCGCGGCAACGATCAGGTCGGTCGCCCGGCGTCGCCCCTGGGCCAAAATCTGCCCCCCCGAGTCGATCCAGGCCGAGAAGCCCGTATTGGCGGCTACCAGAAAGGGCTTGCGGCACTCGACCGCCCGAAACACGGCGCAGGCCAGGTGCATGTCGAGCTCGCGCGAGCCCCAGAACCAGCCGTCGTTCGTCAGGTTTACCAATACGTCGGGTTCCTGGCCGTCGGCCCGCAACTGGGCGACCTGGCCGCGAATCAGGTGCGGCACCGTGTTCTCGTAACAGATGTTAGGCGAATAGCGGAACTCGCCAACCTGCACGCTGCTCGGCCCCTGCCCGCGGTTCAACCCACCAGGAAGCGGCGTCAGTCGATAGAGCCAGGGAAACACGTCGGCCAGGAACACGTACTCACCAAACGGCACCAGGTGGCACTTGTAATAGTGCCCCAAGATTTTGCCCGCGCCGTCGGCAAACAGCGCCGTGTTGAACCGTTCGGTGTGCGCGCGCTTTTCGTGAACCGTATCGATGCCGATCAGGCATGCCCGCCCCAAGGGCACGACGGTTTGCTCGATCGCATGCTGGCTGCGGCCGGCAATCATGTCGGGCGTCCAATCGGCCCCGGCCGGCGGCACGAAGTCGTCGTCAAAGCGAAACCAGGGGTAGCGAAACATCGTCTCGGGCCACACGATCAGCTCGACCTCGGGATGTTCGTCG
>CAZPED010000497.1:0-3619 GCA_964585335.1 uncultured Planctomycetaceae bacterium
CGCGGGGCGGGCGGCGGCTCAATCGTCGGTTACGACGCAGCCAGCCAGATTGGCGCCACTGGCCCGCAGGCTGCTGGTGGCGGCGCTAGCGGTTTGACGGTGCGTGTGCCGCCGCGACAGCACGAGGTAAACGGCGTCGCAACGGGCCGCCAACCAATCGGTTTCCGGGCGCGAGGCTTCGGCCAGACCGATCAGCACCGCCCGATATTGGGGCCGCAAAGCTTCCCAACCGAACTGCGATCGTTCGAGCGTCGGCAGGGCCCCTTGTCCGCACGAAACGAAGTCGATGCAGGCCACGTTCGTCGTGTGTACGACGTCGGGCCAGTGCGCGGTACCCACCATGACGTCGATCAGCCCTGGCGAGCCGGGACACACCGACTTCGAGAGCTTGCGGCCCAGCAGGTCGCCGTCGACCAGCAGCACGTCGCCGGGCGACTGCAGGGACATGGCCTGCGCCAAGTGCGTCAGCGAGAACCGCGGCTCCGAGAAGCGGTCGGGCGTGGCAAACAACACGACGTTGCAGTAATTGGCCGCCAGTTGATCGCTAATCCGCTCGGCCAGCTCAAAATATGGGTCGTCGACGTCGACGGCCGTGGGCAACTTGCACGAGCGTGGCACGCAGGGCACGATGAGCCGCGAAATCGAATCGGTGCCCGCAGGTGGCGCCATGGCCGCAACTGGCGGCAACTCGGGCGGCGCAGTCGGCTCGATCGGCGCGGCTGCGGGAGGTTTTGCTGCGGGAGCCACGGGCGCGGGCGCAATCGCCGGCACCTCAGTGCTGCGATGTTCGAGAATCTTCAGGGCTTCGACCATCCGGCCCATCAGCAATGCTCCGCGACCGTGATTGGCTCGATTCGATTAACCGCGCCGCAACTTGGAAAACAGCGATTTGAACTCCGGCTTGCGCTCGGGTGTCTTGGCCCGGGCGGCCAGCGTCGGCTTGGGCGTCTCGTCGACCACGACCACTGCGGGCCCCGCCGATGGCGGTCCGCTTGTCGCCGCCAGAATGCCCTGTCCGGCTGTGGCCGCCAGGGGCTTGATCTCGGCGACGCGAATCGGCGTCGGCGGCACGATGGCACTGGCGCTCGTTGGCGCCGGCTCAATCGCAAGGGTCGCTTGGGGCGCGACCGCTGCCAGGGGCAGCGCAGCGGGCCTGGGCCACGACGCCAACAGATCGCTCAACTGATGCCCTTCAGGGCTCGTCACCCGCGGCGCTTGGGCAAACAGCTCGGCGTCGCTGCGAAATCGTTCCAAGACGACTTCCTCTTCCGCGAAGTGCTCGCTGAACGGGTCGCCAAACTCGGGGAAATCGAGCTCGATTTCCGTGGCCTGGTCATTCAGCGGCTGAAACTCGGCGACATGAGGGTGACGGTCGCCCAGCTTGCGGTCGATCTCGTCACTGTCGTCGAAGTCGTCGATTTCCGCGGGGCGCGCCAGCGCCTGGAGAAATGGAATTGCCGGGGGACGCTCTTCGTGCGCGTCGTCGAGTCGGCCGAATTCGACAATCGAGCCGCCTTCGCTGGTCTGATTGTCGGCGATCCAGGGCGCGGGCAACTGCTGCAAGTCGGCCCAGGCCTCGTCGATGGCCTCGCTGGTGACGCGCCCGCCGCCACCGAGGCTCACCAGGATCAGCGCGTGGTCGCAAAGCTGGTTGATCAGCCGCGGAATGCCGTCGGTCGCGCGATACACGCTGCGCAGCGCGCTGTCGTCGAAGACTGCCGCGGCATCGCCGCCGACGGCGGATATTTGCGATCGCACGTATCCGGCGGTCTGGGGCGCATCGAGCGGCTCCAAGTAGCAGCGCGCCGCCAGCCGCTGGCTGAACGAGCTCATCTTGGGGCTGGCAAAACGCTCTTCGAGCAGGGGGCCGCCAGCCAACACGACTCTGACGCGCGGCAATCCGCTGCGCACCAGATTTGTGATTAGCCGCACCTCTTCCAGCAACCGCCACGGCAGCGTGTGGGCTTCGTCAACGACCAACAGCAAACCCTCGCTGGGCTCGGATCGAGGTTCCAGGTGATCGAGCAGCGCCAAGCGCAGCTCGCCTTCGTCGAGGCCGCGGTAGGGCAACTCGAGTTCGTACAAAATGGCTTGCAACAGCGCCTGACGACTATGCAGCCGCCCGCGCAACAGGGCGACGTCGAAGCGGCCCTCGTAGTGCTCGGCCAGCAACTGGCAGAGCAGCGATTTGCCCGTGCCCGGCGACCCGATGATGGCGCCCACGCCCTCGCCGCGGTCGATGCAGCGCATGAGCGTCTGCCGGGCCTGCTCGATGGCGGCGCCGGGAAAATAGCGCCGCGTGTCGGGGGCGGCGAGAAACGGCCGACCTTGCAGCCTGAAGTAAGCCTCGTACATATCCCAGCTACCCTAAACTTCCTAGCAATTTGGCTTTACCGCCGCGCAGGCGCGATCCTTCCTGTAGGTTCGGCATAGGCCTGAGCGGAACTCAATTGCGAAATGGCCGCGCGGCAAGGTCCCGCGCCGCTGGCAAACCTTCATACCGCGCGCGGCTCATGAGCCTAGTGGCCCCGCAAGGTTTCCAGCGGGTTGGCGATCGCGTGACCGATCTCGCCCAGATGGAGCACGCAGTAGGCCACCAGCGCGAAGACGGCGACGGCCAAAGCTACTTGCGCTGTCAATATCGCCAGTGCAGTCAGGCGGGCCGCCAGCCCACTGGGCGTTCGACGTGCGACGGGAAACACGCCCACGACGGGCAGCGCCAAGGCAGCGGCGATGTCGTCGACATTCGTGAACAAGTTGTCGTTCGAGGCCTTGGCCAGCCGCACGGCCGCCAGCGCCGCGATCGCCAGCGCGACCACCAGTGCGGCGAATACCAGATCTTGACCACCACGCGAGGCGACCGCCGTGTCGGCTGCGGCTGCTGCGCCGACCTCGTCGCGCGAGGTCACGACCTGCTCAGCCGCCTCAGGCTGTGATTCACTGCTGCTGGCCGCGGGCGCCAGGCCGGCCAGTTGCCGCTGGGCGGCTCGCTCCGCGTTTTCGGCGGCCTCGAACTCTTGCTGAGCCGACTCCCAGGCCCGATAGACCAACTCGTACTGCTCGACGGCGGCTTTGTGCCGCTCTTGCTGGTTCCTGACGTGCTCGGCCAGCGCCGTGGCGTGCGGGTCGGTCGCCGTGGGCTCGCCGGCGGGAAGCGATTCGCGACCAGCGGCCGGCGCCTCGATTTCCTGCAGCCGGCTCGACAGCTCGGTGATGCGGGCATCCAGGTCGACCACCTCGGGGTGGGCCGGCGTCAAGCGTTGCAGCAGTTCCAATCGTTTGGCCGAAAGCTCCTCGATCTGCTGGCTGAAGCGGGCGGCGTCCCCCTCGCGAACCGTCGTCGCCGGCGCGGCTGGCCTGGCGGCTTCGGCCGGAGGTGGTTCGGGCAGCGTATCGGCCGCCTGCGATTTGAGATCTTGGAAGTGGCCGGCCACGAAAGCGTCGAGTCGTCGCTTTGCCTCGTCCACGGCGGTCTTGGCCTTGGCCACCCGCTGCCGGGCCGATTCAAGATCGCGAGTCGCCAGCTCGCGCTGCCGTTGTATCGCTAACCGGCCAGCGTCAAAAGCATCGAGCGACCACGCTTGCGGGACCTGCGCGGACCATGCGCAGGCAACTGCTA
>CAZPED010000498.1:0-3612 GCA_964585335.1 uncultured Planctomycetaceae bacterium
CAGCCGGGCGAAAGTCGACGGCCGCTCGTACGTGGTGGTCACCGGGGGCGGCCCGGGCATCATGGAAGGGGCCAATCGCGGCGCCTATGATGCCGGCGGACCATCGGTGGGGCTTAACATCACGCTCTCGTCCGAGCAAATTCCAAACCCCTACATCACGCCCGAATTGTGCTTCCAGTTCCACTATTTCGCGCTGCGCAAGATGCACTTCTTGCTACGCGCGCAGGCGCTGGTGGTGTTTCCCGGCGGGTTCGGCACGCTCGACGAATTCTTCGACGCCGTGACGCTGCGGCAAACCCAGCGAATGCAACAGATTCCGATCATCATGTATGGCCGCAAATACTGGGAGCAGGTGCTCGACATGCAGTTTCTGGCCGACGAAGGCATGATCGAACTTGAAGATCTGGACCTGGTCAGCTATGCCGAGTCGCCCGAAGAGGCCTGGCAAACCATCGCCCGTTTTCACCAGCACGAACCATGACCGCTCGCGACACCAATTCCAACCTTGTTAAGCGGCCCGTGGCCCTGGTGACCGGAGCGGGGCGCCGCCTGGGCAATGCCTTGGCGCGCGATCTGGCAGCGCGCGGCTACCGCTTGGCCCTGCATGCCCATCAAACGGCCGCCGGCGCCGCCGAAACGGCCCGAGAGCTGGCCGCCAGCGGCGAAGAGCCGCTGCTGTTGTCGGCCGATTTGCGCGACGAGGCCGCGGTGCGGGCCATGGTGGCCAGTTGCCTCGAACATTTCGGCCGGATCGACGCGCTGGTCAATAATGCTGCCATCTGGCACGCCAAACCGCTCGAGCAAGTGACCGCGGCCGACGTGCGCGACCACTTCGAAATCAACCTGCTGGGCACCTTCTTGTGTTGCCAGGAAGTCGGCCTGGCGATGGTTGCCCAAGAGTCGGGGGGCGCGATCGTCAACATCGGCGACTGGGCCGTCGCCCGGCCCTACTTGAATTACTCGGCTTACTTTGCCGCCAAGGGGGGCGTTCCCACGTTGACACGCGATCTGGCCGTCGAGCTGGGTACGCGCAACCCAAGCGTGCGGGTCAACGCCGTGCTGCCCGGCCCAGTGCTCTTGCCCGAGGCGATGAGCCCGCAGGACCGCCAGCAAGTGATCGCCGCCACGCTCGTCAAACGTGAAGGCACGCCCCACGACGTGGCCAGTGCCGTGGCGTTTCTGCTCGAAAACACGTTTGTTACGGGGGTCTGCCTGCCCGTCGATGGCGGACGCACCATTTATGCCCCGGCATAGAGCAGGCGGTCGGCTGCTTGCAGCGGGGCCACGGGAGTGGTATCCATGGTGGCTGTTTGGAGACCGTTTTGCTGGCGCGCACTGCGCTAGCCAGGAGCGTGCTTTTCCAGGTCGCAAGGGCTTTGTGCCGCGGCAGTGCCGCGGCGACCTATCAGCAAAGCCGGCCACGCCGATCGGAACGCGGCCAGACGGGAAAGCCGAGTGAGCCATGGGCGACCGGAACGCCGCCGATGGCTCGGGTCGGATCCGCAACCGCTCGCCGTCGAGCGGCCATCACCAGTTCGTGTGCGTAGCGGCAAGACACTATGCGCGGTCGCCGAGCGCCATCCAGCGCCCCGCGACACGCCGACGATTGGCAGGCGGGAACGCTCGGGCATGGCACGCAATACCAAGTGGATCGAAAGCCGACCCGAGGAAACGGTTGGCCAGATCGCCAGTCGCGCCATCGAGCTGCGCTTACAGCGCATGTGGATCTATCTGGAACGCTCGGTCGAGCAGCCCAGCGAGATCGAAAATGTCCATCAGCTGCGCGTGTTTGCCCGGCGGGCGACCGCCGCGCTCGACATTTTTGCCGATTGGCTGCCCGCCAGGGCCGGCAAGAAGCTGCGCAAGCGCGTGAAGCGGGTTCGCCAGGCCGCCGGTGGAGCACGCGATCTCGACGTGCTCGATGCCCGCTTGCGCTCGCAGCCTGGTGCGACGACCGCAGAGAGCATGCGGCTGGTCCTCGAACAGATTGCCGAGCATCGCCGCCTGGCTCAACAGCCCATCGAGGAGGTCTTCGAACAACTGGGCGCGAAGCGTTTCGTGCGCAAACTGCGGAAGCTCGCCAAGCGAGTCCGGCGGGGGCAGGACGTTGCTCGCCGCCCGCAACGGTTCGACGATATGGCGCATCTGGCACTAGCCGAGCTGGTGGGGCCGTATCTGCAGGCCGCCCAGGCGGAACTGGCCGATGACGAGGCGTTGCACGCCTTTCGTATTCAAGGCAAGCAAGTGCGCTACGCCATGGAGATTTTTGCCGGCGTGTTCGACGCCGAGTTTCGCCAGGACCTGTATCCCGTGGTGGCGACGTTGCAGGATCGCCTGGGCGCGATCAACGACCACGTCACGGCCGAGGGCTACTTTGCTCGGTGGCGCGACGAGGCGACGCGGCCCGAGCTGCGCGAAGCGCTCCAAAACGGCATCGATTCGGAGCGGCGCTTGCTGGATGAAACGCGCCAGCAGTTCCTCGAATGGTGGAACGCCTGGCGGCGCGACGACCTGACGCGCCGCTTTGGCCGGTACGTGCCGCTCGAGCGGTTCTTGCCCCAGCGACCGGCGATCGACGAGGCCGGCTAGCGGCCGCCTACGAAGGCCGCACCACGCTGCCGATCGACGCGGGCGCCACTTGCAAGAAGCGCCCGCCGCTGTCGTACCAGCCGTGCTGCGTGAAGCGGCACCAGGTGATGTCGACCAGGAAGCCGACCCAGCGCTGCTCGGCGCTTTCAAGCGAGGCGATCATCCGCCGATGGGGCAGTGGCTGCTGATAGAAAAAGCCCAAGCCGCGCTCGGACAGGTGTTTGCCCACCACGACAATCGACTCTCCTTCGGCCGTCACGCCGTCGGCCGACACCGGAGTCAAATACAGCAAGTGTGGATACGGAAAACGCTGCACGCTGCGCCGCTCGGGATTGTGGCCGCGCGGGCACAAGCCGGACAGAATGCCCCAAACCTGGCGGCGCACGAGTTCGTCTTGCGGCAGCTGGGGTTCGACGACCGGCTCAAAGCCCGCGCAGCCAAGCACCGTACTCATGGTCGAAGCGTCTCCAGGGTGGTATGGGGTGGGCCCGGCGGTCATGTGCTGTTTGGTAGTTTGCGCGCGCTAACGCATGCGTGTGCCGCGCAGGGCACGACGGGTGCGAGGTTGAAAACGAGACAACTGCCGGGCGAGGAAGGCCGGAAAGGCCGAATCGGTTAGATGGGAGTCCGATTTCCTGCCCGCGCAGACGAATGCCGCCAACGCATACCTACGTCAGAAATGGCTGGCTGTCAAAGAAAGTTTTTCGACTGCCAGCCGGCGCGCGTTCTGCAGCCGGCAAAACCATCGGCCGCAGGCAATCGCCAGCAGATTGTAGCGCGCCTGGCGGCAGCGTGGCGCTAGCGCCAACGCCCGGCGGTACGCTGCCGCCGCCGCGTCAAGCTGGCCTACGCGGTGCAACTGCACGCCCCGGTTGTAATGGACCAGGCCGACAAGCGCCTGATGCGATAGGACGTTTGGATCACCAGGCTGCAAGGTCGCCGATGGGTGCCCAGTAGCGCGCATCACTTCAATCCCATGGCGCAAGGTCGTTTCGACCCGCAGCCTGGAAGAGCCGTGGCCCA
>CAZPED010000499.1:0-3596 GCA_964585335.1 uncultured Planctomycetaceae bacterium
TCACGTCAAGGAACCGGTCATGCCCGTGGCCCGCGCCAATCCGCCGGCCGCCGAGCCCGCCACGCGCAAGACAGGCACGGCCCAGCCGCCGGCCGCGCCGACCCAGGGCACTCCGCGGACTTCCGCGGCGAACAAAAGGTAAGCCGGCATGGCCGCGGCGCCGCCCGAGCACTCCCCCGAACTGAGTCGTCTTGATGGCCACGTTAGCCGACAGCCTGGTATCCAGCTCCGCGCGGAAGCTCCCGATGCGGATGCGCCCCGATCTGACGGCGCGCCAGCATCGCTACCAGGGCCGGGTCTACTGGGTCGTGAAAGAGCCAGTGGGCATGCACTACTTCCGCTTTCAGGAAGAAGAGTTTGCCATCCTCAAGATGCTCGATGGCGACACGAGCCTCGACGCCATCAAGGCCGAGTTCGAGCGGACCTTTCCGCCGCAGAAGATCACGGTCGAAGAGCTGGGCCACTTCGTGGGCATGTTGCACCGCAACGGCCTGGTAATCGCCAACGTGGCCGGCCAGGGCGAACAGCTCAAGCAGCGCCGCGGCGAAAAGAAGCGCCGCGAACTGCTGGCCACGTTCAGCAACATCCTGGCGCTGCGCTTCAAGGGGATCGATCCCGAGCGGCTGCTGAATTGGATGTATCCAAAGGTCAAGTGGTTTTACAGCGTCCCCTGCCGCGTGGTCTGCGCGCTCCTGGCGCTGTCGGCGCTGCTGCTGGTGCTCGTGCAGTTCGATACCTTTCAGCACAAGCTGCCCACGTTCCACCAGTTCTTCGAAGCCAAAAACTGGATTTACCTGGGCGCGACGCTGGCCGTCACCAAGGTGATTCACGAGTTCGGCCACGGCCTGACTTGCAAACACTTTGGCGGCGAAGTACACGAAATGGGTGTGATGTTCCTGGTGCTCACGCCCTGCCTGTACTGCAACGTCTCCGATTCCTGGATGCTGCCCAACAAGTGGCACAGGGCCTGGATCGGCGCGGCCGGCATGTACGTCGAGATCGTAATCGCCTCGATCTGCACGTTTATCTGGTGGTTCAGCCAGCCGGGCATGGTCCACCAGCTGGCCTTGAGCACGATGTTCGTCTGCTCGGTCAGCACCGTGATGTTCAACGCCAACCCGCTGTTGCGGTACGACGGCTACTACATCCTGTCCGACCTGGTCGAAATTCCTAACCTGCGGCAAAAAGCCACCACCATTCTCAATCGCAAGCTGGGCGCCTGGTGCCTGGGCCTGGAAGAACCGGACGATCCGTTTTTGCCGCAGCGCAACCAGATTTTCTTCGCGCTCTACACGATTGCCGCGGCGGTTTACCGCTGGCTGATCCTGTTTGGCATTATCTTTTTCTTGTACAAGGTCTTCGAGCCGTACGGCCTGAAGGTCATCAGCCAGACCCTGGCGTTCGTTTCGCTGGGCAGCCTGGTGGTCGTGCCGCTCTGGAAGCTCGGCAAGTTCTTCTACGTACCCGGAAGGCTGCACAAAGTGAAACGCAAGAACGTCAACATTTCGCTGGCCATTCTGGCGGTGGTTGCCGCGTTCATTCTGTTTTGCCCACTGCCCTACCACGTGCTCTGCCCGCTGGAGGTCAAACCGCGCGACGCCAGCCGCATTCACGTGACGGTGCCCGGCCGGCTGACCGAAATCGACGTCAAGCCGGGCCAGGAAGTGCGCACGGGCGAGAAGCTGGGCCGCCTGGTCAACGATGACCTGACGGCCGAGATCGCCGACATCAACGGCCGCATGGAAAAACAAACCGCCCGCTTGCAGTTCTTGCGGCACAGCTACTACGAATTGAACAACAAGCTGTCGGGCAAGGAGCTGCCCGAGGTGGAAAAAACCCTGGCCGCGCTCAAGGAACAACTGGCCGAAAAACAGGAAGACCTGAAGCGGCTGGAATTCGTGGCCCCGACCGACGGCACCGTCCTGCCGCCCCCCGAGGTGCCCAAGGCGCCCGATCGCGGGTTGGGCGAATTGCAGCGCTGGTCGGGCAGCCCGCTGGAGCGTTCCAACTTGGGAGCCTATCTGTCGCCCCCCGCGCTGTTTTGCCAGGTGGGCGATCCACACAAGTGGGAAGCCCATTTAGCCATCGACCAGGACGACATCGAATACATCCGCCGCGATCTGCCGGTGGCGATCAAGCTGGACGAGATGCCCTACGAGACCTTTCAGAGCACGATTGCCGACATTGGCCCCGAGCTCAAAATCACGCCCAAGCAGCTGTCGAGCAAGGGGGGCGGCGAGCTGATGAGCCAGCAGGACGACAATGGCATGGAACGGCCCATCAATACCTCGTTTCAGGCCCGGGCCGATATCGACGACCCGCGCGGCAAGCTGGTCGAGGGGCTGCGGGGAACGGCCAAAATCTCGGCCCATTGGCAGCCGATTGGGAAGCGCGTCTGGCGCTACGTGATGCGCACGTTCAACTTCAAGCTGTAACGCGGTATAATCCGTAGTTGAGTCGCTTGCCGCGTTCCGCTGGGCCGACTTCCGGCCGGGTGCGATCGCCAGGTTCACGCATCCGGATCGTGCGATGCTCGACTACCGCCTCAGCTTCGAATCGCCCGCCTACCTGGCGCTGTTGGCGCTCATTCCGGCCCTCTGGTGGTTTTCGCTTCACAGCTTGTCGGGCCTGGGGCGGCTGCGGGCCTGGCTGGCGCTATCGTTCCGCTCGGCGCTGGTGCTGCTGTTGAGTCTGGCCCTGGCCGGCGCGCAACTGGTGCGCGTCAACGACAGCGTGGCGGTGCTCTACCTGGTCGACCGCTCGCTGAGCATGCCGGCCGACAAGACCGCGGCCGTGATCGACTACATCAATCGCTCGCAGGAAACCCGCAATCCGCAAGGCCATGACCGCGCGGGCGTGATCGTTTTCGGACGCGACGCGGCCGTCGAAGCGCCGCCGCTCGAAGCCCGGCTGCGGCTGCCCAACCGCTTTGAAACCGATGTGAATCGCGAAGCTACCGACCTGGCCTCGGCGCTGCGACTGGCCCAGGCCGTGTTTCCGGCCGACGCCGCCAAGCGAGTGGTTATCATTACCGACGGCAATCAAAACGCCGGCGACGCCTTTGCCCAGGCGCAGGCGCTCGTCGAGCGCGGCGTGGGCATCGACGTCGTGCCGATCACGCATCACGGCCGCGCGGAAGTAACCGTCGAAAAGCTGGTCGTGCCCGGCGACATTCGCCAAGGCACGCCCTTCGACGCCCGCGTGGTGCTCAACACCGCGCCGGGCAGCCAACAGGTACCGGTGCGCGGCCGCTTGCGCGTGTCGCGCTCGGGCGGACACGGCACCGAGGTGCTGGCCGACCAGGACGTCGAGCTGGCAGCCGGCAAGAGCGTCTTCTCGTTCCGCGAGGAGCTGCGCGTTCCCGACTTCTACACCTACTCGGCCCGCTTCGTGCCGGCCGATAATGCGGGCGACGCCCAGGTTGAAAACAACGAGGCCACGTCGTTCACCCTGCTGCGCGGGCCGGGCCAGGTGCTATTGATCGAGGACTGGACCAAGCCGGGCCAGTTCGACGCCCTGGCCGATTCGTTACGCCGGCAAGACATCGCCGTAACCGTGCAGCCCAGCAACAACCTGTTTTCGAACCTCGCCGAATT
>CAZPED010000500.1:0-3590 GCA_964585335.1 uncultured Planctomycetaceae bacterium
CCTGGCAAACTGCCGAGGAAAGCGCGAGTTTTCCTGCGTGACATTCTTCGCCCAAGGAATGCCGTGCATATCTGGACAAGTTGGCCTACGGCCCAGGCCGCGGCGCGACGTGTGATTGCAAGCCGACGATAGCTGTTCAGGTGGCCCGCGCGGGCGCTAGAATGAAGCGACACGACGGATCGCCCGGCGCCCCGCCGCAGAGATTCAGTTCGACCCTTCCAGCCAGGATGCTCCCAGTGCTTCGCAGCCAACGCGCGTTTCGATTCCCGCCTCTAGCCGGTATCTGCATTTTGGGGGCATTGGCCCTTGCAATTCCGGGCGGCTGCCAGCCGGCGGCCGCTCCCGCGCCTTCGCAAGCGGCTGCCGCGCCGCCGCCGGCCGAGCAGCCAGCGCCCGCGGAGGCGGCCGAGGGTACCACCGACATCTGGGACGCCTTTTTTCTGCAAGGCGCGAAGATCGGCTATGCCCATACCACGGTGCGACCCGTCGAGCGGCAGGGCCAGCAGCTCGTCGAGGTGCGGTCGCTCAACCATCTCGCCGTCGAGCGGTTCGGCCAAAAGGCCGAACAGCAAATGGAGCTGATCACGCTCGAGAACCCCGCCGGGGCAATGCTCGAATTCGTGACCGAGATCAAGTCGGCCGGTTCGCGGGTCAAGGTAAGCGGCCGCGTCGAGGGCTTGCAGCTGGTCATGGAGACCGACAGTAAGGGTCGCCGCGAGACGACCCGCATGCCCTGGTCGGACGCCATTGGCGGCTTTCGCGCCGTGGAGCAATCGCTGGAGCGGGCGCCGCTGAAACCAGGGGAAACCAGGTCGATCAAGATGCTGATGCCACTGGTCAACCAGGTGGCCGACGTCGAGCTCAGTGCGCGCCAGGAAGAAACTACCGCGGTGCTGGGGGTGGAAACGCGATTGCTCAGGGTCGAATCCGTGGCCCGGCTGCCCGGCGGCCAGGCGATGAATTCCACACTCTGGGTCGACGGCCAAGGCCAGGCTATCAAGACCTTGATCGCGGCATTTCAGCAAGAGTCGTTTCGCACTTCGCGCGAGTTGGCGCTGGCTGCATCATCGGGACCGGCCAAGTTCGACCTGGGGTCCGATTTGATCGTCAAGCCCGACCGCCCGCTGCCCAAGCCCTACGAAACCCGCGAGGTCCGCTACCGTATCGAACTGGCAGACGGCGACCCGGTCCGCAGCTTTGCCAATGGGGGCACGCAGTCGGTCAAGTCGCTCGGTCCGCATGCGGCCGAGGTGACCGTCCGCGCCCTCAAGCCGGGGGGGCCGCTACCGATGCACGCGGCGCCCACGCCCGACGGGCGTTACCTGGCGGCCAATAGCGTGCTTCAGGTCGACGATCCTCGCATACAGCAAATGGCCGCCGAGGCTCGTGGCGACGCCACCCGGCCGGCCGACGTGGCTTTGAAGCTGGAACGCTACGTTCACGACGTAATGACGACCAAGGGCTTTTCGCAAGCCTTCTCGACGGCTGCCGAAGTGGCCGAATCGCACGAAGGCGATTGCACCGAGCACGCGGTGCTGCTGGCCGCGCTGGCCCGCGCGTGCCAGTTACCCTCGCGCGTGGCCATCGGGCTGGTCTACGTCGAAAGCGCGGGCGGCTTTGGCTACCACATGTGGACCGAGGTCTATCTCGACGGTCAGTGGGTGCCGTTGGATGGGATCATGGGCCGAGGCGGCACAAACGCCGCCTATCTGAAGCTGACCGACTCGAGCCTCGAAGGCGCCAGTGCCTATGGCAGCTTCCTGCCGGTGGCGCAGGTCGTGGGGCAACTCAAGATCGGTATCCTGGAAAGCAAGCCTTAATAGCCGCTCGGCGGCACTTTTTGGGGCTGTTCAGAATACGACCTTGCCCGGGTTAGCCGGCACGCCGGCCGGCGCGGGCTTGGGCAGAAAACCGTCGAGCAGGTGATCGTCGTTGCCACCCAGCTGCGCCGAGCGCTGGAAGAACAGCGCGGCCCGATCGGGCTGACCGTCGAAGTGCAACTCGATTCCCATCAGGGCCAGCAGGTCGGAGTTGAACGGGTTGGCCTCGACCGCCTTGGCCAGGTTTTCCAGGTGCGTGGTCTTGGCCAGCGGGTCGCCGACGTAGATCACTTCCAGGCGGAAGTTCGACGTGGCGGCGTCGGGATTGATGCGGAGCGCTCGGCGAAACGCCTTCAGCGCGGCGTCGTACTGGCCCAGGGCCACGTGCGCGGCGCCTTGCCGCAATTGCGGTTCAGCCAGGTCGGGGGCAATCTGCGCTGCCGTCTTATAGCGACCCAACGCGGCCAGGTACTTCTGGCTGGCAAAGTTGCCGTCGCCAAACGAAATGAACTTGCCGGCCTTGGCCTTTTGCTCGGGGTTGGTCACCTTCGGCTGTCCGCGCGGCACGTCGGCCGGTGCGCTCGGAACCGGAGCGGCCGCGGGCGCGGCGGCCGGCGGGGCGCTAACCGCTGGAGTCGAAATCACGGGCGACGAAAAGATCGGCGTGGAATAAATGGGCGTGCTGGGCAGAAACGCCACACTGGGATACGACGGATACGCCCACGGTGTGTACAGTGGCGACCAGCCGTACCAGCCGGGATAGCCGACGGTACCGCCCCACCACGCGCCCGAGCCGCGGCCGAAGTGAGCGTGATGGCCGGCGCCACGATAGTACGCGCGCTCGGGACCGTCAGCGCTCGGCGGCTGCGCCGGCGAATGCTGCGGTTGTCGGTGTGGCTGGGCCGGCGGCGGCGAGAAGCGGTTGACGCCGAACTCGGCGGCGGCAGGATGACTCTGCCCCGAAATGTGCGTCAGCGTTGGCGGCGGGGCGGGCGTCGAGTTGCCGCTGGGACGATAGAGCTGACTGGCCACGGGCGCCGCGGCCAGCACCCAGCCCAACATTCCGAGCACCCAACATGTCGCGAGGCGTCGCATCGGCCCTCCCTGTGGCCAACGACGTGAGATCGACCTGCCCAGCGGTAATTATTGCGGGCGCGCGGCGAAATGCTAGGGAAATCGGCGCGGAAAACCGTCGAAAACCGATTGCGCGTTGGTGCAGCGCACGCGGCGCGCGAGCCGCTAGCCCATCGAGGCCTGCCCCAGTAGCTTGCGCAGCGCGGTCATGCCGACCTCGCCAAATTGCAGCGGCGGGATGCGCCAGATCTGGGGATTCATCAGTTCAATCGAGACGTAACCCTGGTAGCCGATCTCGCGTAGCCGGGCGACGATCGGGTCGAGGTGAAAGTCGCCGTCGCCGGGCAGAATCCGATCGGCGTCGCTGGCAAACTCGCGCGGCAGGCCGCTGACGTCCGAAAGCTGGACGTGAAACAGGTTGGCCGTCGACAGGTAACCGAGGTCTTCGGTCTTGCTGGGGCCCACGCAAAAGTGAAACGCGTCGAGGCACAGCCCCAAGTGGGGGCTGCCGGCGTCGGCCACTAGCGCCGCGGCGGTTTGCAAGTTGTTGGCGAAGCTGGAGCGGGCGTGGAATTCGAGCGCCAAGCGCACGCCGTGCTGGCCGGCCTGGGTAGCGGCCTGTGCGAGCGAGGCCTGCACCCGGTCGACATCCGATTGCTCGAGCGGTCCGCTCACGTCGGCGGCCACGACCAGGGT
>CAZPED010000501.1:0-3585 GCA_964585335.1 uncultured Planctomycetaceae bacterium
CGCTTCACTTCCCGCAAGAATTCCCAGCGGCTGGGGCCGACGTACTTTTGCACCACGGTCCGACCGTGGACCGTGACGGCGGCTACGCCGCGCGCGAACGCACCGTCGAAGATGCGAAAGAACTTGTCGCGGCTCTCGGCCGTGTCGTCCAGACCGCGGCGCATCTTTACGGTCACCGGCACGCGCGGCGGCACGGCTTCGCGCACGCGGGCGACGATCTCCAGCGCCGTCTCGACCTGGCCCAGCAGGTACCCGCCGCGGTGCCGCCCCAGCACCTTCTTCACCGGGCAGCCGAAGTTGATGTCGACGACGTCGAAGCCGGCCGCCACCAGGTGCTGGGCCGCGGGCCCAAACTCCAAGGGATCGGACCCCATCAGTTGCCCAGCGACCGGATGCTCCTCATCCGAGACGTAAAGAAACCGTCGAGCCTTGCGCCCCTTGGTCACTTCGTTGACGAAGCGATCGATCATCACCTCGCACAACGTGTACGGCGCCCCCAGCCGCCGCGCCACCAGCCGCATGGCCGCGTCGCTATAGCCCGACAGAGCCGCCTGCACGACGGGAAAGTCGAGTTCGATGGATCCAATTTTGAGTTGCGGAAGCATAAGACGATGCGTCGGCCAGGCTTGATGTCGCAATGAAATGCCAGTCGAGCAATTCTAGCACTTGCCCCGCTCAGCTTCGAGGCGCCGCGGCGACCAGCGTGTGCAGTTCCGCCGCGATTCTTGCAAAAACGGGCGACCACGCGCCGATGTGCTGCTGCCGCCAGAGCCGCATCGTGGGATACCAGGGCGAGTCTTCACGATCGAGCAGCCAGCGCGCGTCAGCCATCGTCGACAAGAGCGTCCACACGCGCACGCCCAACGCGCCGGCCAGGTGGGCGATCGACGTGTCGCTGGTAATGACCAGATCCAAGCCGCGCATTACCGCAGCGGTGTCGAGGAACGCGCCCGGGCCGTTGTCCAATTCCCCGCCGAGATCGATCGCACCCAGCATCGCCCCGGCCTCGGCCAACTGTTCGCTGCCGGGGCCTTTTTGCAGGCTGATCAATTGCACGCCCGGGACTTGGGCCAGCGCGGCAAACTCGACCAGCGGAATGCTACGCGTGCGGTCGTAGACGTACGTGCGGGCGCCTTGCCAGTGAATGCCGACTCGGAGTTTCGGATAGCCGCACAGCCTTTGGCGCCAGGTGTCGACCCGCTGCTCGTCGGCTTGCAAGTAGGGAGCTTCGGCCGGAATCGTTGCCAAGGTCGTGCCCAACACGGCGGGCAAGCTGAGCAGCGGCACATGAACCTCGCACTCGGGCCACGGGTCTTCCACTGGCGCAACGTCGCCGATCGCGGATTGTCGCAAGAGGGGCAACAAGGCCCGCTGCGCGGCCAGCACCGGCCGCCCGCCGTGCTGCCTGACCAGCTGCACGTAGCGACAATACTGCAGCGTCTCGCCCAAGCCTTGCTCGGCGTGGATCAGTATCGACTTGCCGTTTAACGGCCGGCCATCCCACTTGCGCTCCGCCGGCAGCGATTGCCGCGGCGGCTGCGCGATCAACCGCCACTCCTGCTCGGCGAATCCCTCGGCCAATTCGCCCCGCAGCAAGTGCAGCAAGCCGCACATCACGTGCGCATCGGCACTGTCGCGTTCACGGCCCAACGTTTCGAGGGCAGCCCGGTTGGCCTTGGCCCGATCGCTGCGCGCGTATAGCACCTGGGTCCAGTGTGCGCGGGTAACCAGATTGTCGGGCTCCAGGCGCAAGGCCTGCTCGTAGCAATCTTCCGCATCGGCCAGCTTGCCGAGCATACGGCAGCAGGTGCCCAGGTTGTGATGCAGCGAAGCGCGGCCGCCGTCGAGTTGTATCGCTCGGCGTAACAAAGGTTCGGCCGCTTCGCAGCGCGCCCCCTGCATTTCCACCAGTCCTAGCTGGTGCCAGGCCAGCGCGTGGCGCGGATCGGCCGCCAGCACCTGGCGGTAGAGCTGCACGGCCTCGGCCAGCCGGCCGGCGAGATGCTCGTTCACTGCGGCGTCGAAGAGAGCGGCGGTGTGTGTCACGACGTGGTTCCGGTCGAATGGTCCAGTACGGCCGGCCGGTATAGAATCCTCGCGTGCCGGCAGCGGTTGGGGCCGCTCGGGCCCGCTACTTCGCCCGCCAACTGGCATACGTCCTGGGAATTGTTTAGTTTGTGGCCATGAAGATAGTCTACCTGGCGGCCGGCGCCGCAAGCATGTATTGCGGCAGTTGTCTGCACGACAATACGCTGGCCGCCGCGCTCAGCGCGCTGGGCGAAGACGTGCTGCTGGTGCCAACGTACACGCCCATCCGCACCGACGAAGAAGACGTCAGCGACCGGCGGCTGTTCTTCGGCGGCATCAACGTCTACTTGCAGCAAAAGTCGAGCATCTTTCGGCACACCCCCTGGTTCGTCGACGAGCTGCTCAATCACCCCTCGATCATTCAATGGGCCACCCGCGGCGGTCCCAGCGTCGACGCCGCGCAGCTGGGCGACCTGACCGTCTCAATGCTCGAAGGCGAAGCGGGCCGGCAGCGCAAGGAAATCCAAAAACTTGTGCATTGGCTGCGCACCGAGGGCCGCCCGCAGATCGTTCACCTCTCGAACTCGATGATGATCGCCATGGCCCGCGAGATTCGCAAGCTTGGCATTCCGGTCGTCTGCTCGCTGTCGGGCGAAGACATCTTCCTGGAAAAGCTGGTCGAGCCGTTTTACAGCCAGGCCCGGCAGGCGCTGCGCGAGCGGGCCCAGGACGCCGACGCTTTCGTGGCTCTGAACCACTACTATGCCGACTTCATGGCGGGCTATCTCGACGTGCCGCGTGCCCGCATCCACGTCATTCCGCATGGACTGAACCTGACCGGGCATGGCACGCGCCAGCCCGACTCGGCAGGCCCCTTTCGCATCGGCTACCTGGCGCGCATTTGCGATGATAAGGGTTTGCACCTGCTAGTGGCGGCGGCCGAGCTATTGGCGGCCGCCCCCGAGATGCCCCCCTTCACCGTGCGCGCGGCGGGCTACTTGGGCGACCTGGACCGGCCGTATTTAGAAACCCTGCAAAAACGGTTCGCCCAGTGGGCCGATCCCACTCGGTTTCGATACGAAGGGGAACTGAGCCGAGCCGATAAGATCGCGTTCCTGCAAGACCTGGACGTGATGAGCCTGCCCACTGTATATCACGAAAGCAAAGGTCTGCCGGTCCTCGAGGCCTGGGCAAACGGCGTGGCGGTGGTGCTGCCCGAGCATGGGGCCTTTCCGGAAATGGTGGCGCATTCAGGCGGCGGACTGCTGCACGCCCCGCTCGATCCGCAAGCTCTGGCGGCTCGGCTCAAGCAATTGGCACTCGACCCCGCGCTGGCCAGCCAACTGGGCGAAAAGGGACAGCAGGCCGTGCGGCGCGACTTTACCGCCGCGGGCATGGCCCTGCAGACACGTGCTCTGTACGAGAGCATTTTGACGTCGGTCGGCTAGCGGCCCCGGTCGCCAGGGCCGCTCAAAGGGTGCAATTCCGCTATTTTCCAGCAAAGGTGTTGCATTTGCTGGCGCGGGGGCGGTACATTACTGGACTGAATAAAAGCAG
>CAZPED010000502.1:0-3580 GCA_964585335.1 uncultured Planctomycetaceae bacterium
CCTCGCCCGTGTTCTCGTAGCGATGGGCCCAGAGGTTGCGGATGTAGTTGAGCAGCATGGTGACGACGGCCAGCGCGTAAAGCTGCACCAGCCGCGTCCAAGGATACAGCCCCAGCAGCACTACGGCCAACATGCCAGCCACGCGGAGCGAGCAGACCAGCTCGAGGGCGGCCCAGGCCTTGCGGGGCGCGCTCGGTGGCACGGTCAGCCGGTGGCGAAAGTTGATCACGTAGCTCGACACGTGTGCGAGCGCCCAATTGCGCACCCGCGGATGCACGAACGTGAGCGGCGCCAGCAGCAGCCGGATGGCAATGTAGGCGGGCGCGAACGGCACCTGGGCAAAGAACCAGAAGATTTCGCGCACCGGGCCCGCGCCCAGCGGCAAGTATTCGCCGTCGTGCTCGGTGCCGTAGCGGTGGCTGTTGTGGTGGTCGATGTGGTTCTCGTAGAAGTGCGAGGGCATCATCATCGGGATGCCGCAGATCAGGTTCCAGTAGATGCGGAAGGCCCGCATCTCGCCGCGGCGCATGTGCGAAATTTCGTGTACGAAACTGCCGGCCCGAAACAGCGCGAACCCGCAGACGACAAAAGCAATCAACTGCCAGAGCGACAGCGCGGGCGAGCGGAGGTAGACGGCGGCCATCGCGTAGCCGACGGTCATCGTAAGCGTGACGTCGAGCCAGTAGAGCCAGGGGCGGTAGACGAACAAGTCGGCGACGACCGCCCGGGCTTCGTTGATGGCCTGGGCCCGCTGGCGGGCGGTGCGGTCGGTAGCGGAGATCGGATTACTGGTGTTTTCGGTGCCAATGGCATGCATGACGCTGCCCCGTTCGAGTGGTGTGTCGAAGAGAAAGCCGTCAGACCCCGAGACCTAACTCGGGCTAGACTCTAGTGATATCGGCCCAAAGGCGGAGTGGGTTTAATTTGTGTCGGTTTCGGGTTTGGCGTGGGTTGGTGGCGACTTTGCGGGCTGCCCGGCGGGCTGCTAGCGGTCCCATGTGAACCCACCCTCCTGGGACTATCATGATTGGTTTAACTTGTTGGGGCTCAATCGGTTTCTTCTCCGCGCCGAGCGGCGGCCCCGTGGTAACGGTGGGAGCTTGCAATGCGGCACGTCGTGTCGGCGGTAGTGCAAAACGTTCCAGGCGTGCTGGCCCATATTTCCGGCATGCTGGCCTCGCGCGGATACAACATCGACAGCCTGGCGGTCGGGGAGACCGAGAACCCCGACCTGTCGCGGATGACGTTTGTCGTGGTTGGCGACGACAACGTGCTCGAGCAGGTGCGCAAGCAGCTCGAAAAGGTCGTCACCGTGGTCAAGGTAGTCGACGTCAGCTCACAAGACTTCGTCGAACGTGACTTGATGTTGATCAAGGTGCGCGCTCCCTTAGGGGGCCGGCGGAGCGAAATTCGCGAATTGGCCGAGATCTTCCGCGGACGGATCGTCGACGTCGGCACGGACGAGGTGATTGTGGAAATCTCGGGCCAAGAGCACAAAATCGAGTCGTTTATCGACCTGATGCGGCCGTTTGGCATCGTCGAGCTGGTGCGCACCGGGCGGATCGCCATGGTTCGCGGCCAGCGGCGCGCCGAGCTGGCCGAGGTCGAATCCAAATAACTTCTGGCCCGCCCCCTGAGGGGGCGCGGCCGGCCGCCGAGGAGCCCGTTTGCCCGCGAGCAAGCACCTCGGCCGTCAACCGTCTTTTCAACTTCAGGAGCTGTGCATGACCAAGATGTATTACGAGAAAGACGCCGACTTGTCGCTGCTGAAGGACAAGACGATTGCCATCATCGGCTACGGTTCGCAAGGGCATGCTCATGCCCTGAACCTCCGCGACAGCGGCTGCAAGGTGGTGGTCGGCCAGCGGCCGGGCAGCGCCAACTACGACCTGGCCAAGAAGCATGGCTTCGAGCCCGTCTCGGCCGAAGAGGCCGCCAAACAGGGCGACCTGGTCAACGTGCTATTGCCCGATGAAGTGCAGGGCGACATCTATCGCCAGTCGATCAAGCCGCACCTCAAGCCCGGCAACATTCTGATGTGCTCGCACGGCTTTAACGTGCACTTCGGCCAGGTCGAGGCGCCGCAGGGAGTCGACATCGTGCTGGTGGCTCCCAAGGGACCCGGCCACCTGGTGCGCAGCGAGTTCGAAAAAGGGGGCGGCGTCCCCTGCTTGATCGCCTTGAGCCCCGGCGCCAGCGAAACCTCGAAGGCCCTGGGCCTGGCCTACGCCAAGGGCATTGGCGGCGCCCGCGCCGGCGTGTTCGAAACCACGTTTGCCGAGGAAACCGAGACCGACCTGTTCGGCGAACAGGCCGTGCTGTGCGGCGGCGTCAGCGCCCTGGTCAAGGCGGGCTTTGATACGCTGGTCGAGGCGGGCTATCAGCCCGAGATGGCGTACTTCGAGTGCATGCACGAGCTGAAGCTGATCGTCGACCTGTTCTACCAGGGCGGGTTGAACTACATGCGCTATAGCATCTCGAACACCGCCGAATACGGCGACTACACCCGTGGGCCGCGGATCGTCACCGAGGAAACCCGCAAGGAAATGAAACGGATTCTCGACGAGATCCAGACCGGCAAGTTTGCCCGCGAGTGGATTCTGGAAAACAAGGCCAACGCCCCGGCGTTCAAGGCCACGCGCCGCCGCGAGCGGAACCATCCGATCGAAGAGGTCGGCCGCAAGTTGCGTCGCCTGATGTCGTGGATCAACTCGAAGGAAGTCTAAAGCCAGTGGCGACCCGGGCCGAGCGCTGGCTCGGCCCGGCGCTTGCCGGCAACATGTCAGGCGCCCCGCAGGCGGCGGGCGCCAGGTCGAAAGAGGAGTCGCGTGATGAGCACGGAAACGGATGCCCGGCAACTGTTTGCCGAGCTGAAGAGCGGCGACCGGATCGAGATCGAGCACGAAGTGAAAGTCGGCTCGTCGAAAACCTGGACCACGAAGACCGTGGGCACGGTGCTGCACACCGAGCGCCGCCGCCAGGGCTTGCACTACCGCCGCAATCCCGACGACAAGGTGTTTGCCGACATGATCGTGCTGAAGCGCGACAGTGGCGAGCAAACCACGGTCACGATGGACGAATTCACCGAGATTCGCCGGTTGAATTGACCCTCGCCAGCGCTCGCGGCCTATAATTTGCGCGCGGGGGGACGTCCCAGTGGCGGACGGACCTCGCCCACTAACCGCCCGCGACGCGCCATGAACGATTCGGCCAAACCATCGACGCACGAGCTGCACACGCACCACGAGCGCTCGTTTCGCGCCAACCGGTTCGTCTATCCCGTGCTCAGCCGGCGCTCGGGTGGGATTTCGATCGGGGTGAACTTGAACCCCGATAAGATCTGCAACTTCGATTGCATCTACTGCCAGGTCGATCGCACCCGGCAAAGCGAAACACGGTTCGTCGCTATCGACCAGCTGCTGGCCGAACTGGAAGCGACCCTTCGCCTGGTGGCCTCGGGCGACATCTATCAGACACCCGAGTTCGCCACGGTCCCCCCTGCCCTGCGGCGGCTCAACGACATTGCCTTCAGCGGCGACGGCGAGCCGACGACCTATCGCAACTTCGACGAGATCATCGC
>CAZPED010000503.1:0-3570 GCA_964585335.1 uncultured Planctomycetaceae bacterium
GTAAGCGCCATCGCGCGGCGCGGTGAAGGTCAGCCTTGAGTCGGCGCCCAGGCGGCGCTGCGCGTCATCGTCGTTGGCGTAGTAGATCGGAAAGACCGGCAGACCGCTGGATACCAGCTTTTCGCCCGGGGCGTGCGGTTCGACGATGAAGCAGGGCTCTTCGACCGCGTGCACCGTGGCCGTGGTGTCGAAATAGCAGAGCCGCCGGCCGCCGTCTCCCTCGTAGAACAAAAAGCCCGAGTCGGGCCCGCGCGGCGAGCGAAACAGCTTGACCACTTCGCCATTCAGGTAAACCAGCTGGTTGAGCTGCATTTCTTCCCAGTTCGTCAGCCGGCAGTCGCGGGTGTTGCCGTCGATGCCGCGGAAGGTGACGTTCGAGTCGCGCACGGCTTGCAGCAGCACGCGCTCGATCGGCTTGCCGTCGGCCGAAAGCACTTCGATGGCCGTGTCGACGGGCGAGCCGCGACGGGCCGCGTCGGTCTCGACGATCCAGGTTTCGCCGGCCTTGCTCTCGAAGCGGAAGTAGTCCTGGTCGCCGGCCGACGCGATGCGACCGCCCACCGTGCCCGGCGCCGCCAGCGGCGAAGCCTGCTGCGGCGTGTCGTTCGGCTCGGCCTCGAGCGCCTCGGGCAGGGCCCCCACGGCGACTTTCAGCGCGCCGCGGACGCGAATGCGCAAGTCGGTCAGCGGCACGTTGGCCTCGCCCGCTGGCGAAGCGGGTACCTGCACCGTGAGTGTCGGCGGCAGGTTAAAGCCCACGAGTTGAACATTGGCCGCCTGGTTGGCGGCGACGCTGAGCGGAAACACGCCCGTGGCCACGCTCAGTTCGCCCAGGCTGAGGCGATAGAAGTTCTCGCTGCCGCCGGAGAGCATCAGGTCGCTGACTTGAATCACGTAGCGGCCGTCGGCCGGCACGGTGAAGCTGAGCAGCGGATCGCTGGAGCCGCCGAAGTCGTTATTGTCGGCCAGCACGCGACCGGCAGAATCGTAGAGCGTGAGGATGGCATTGGCCTTCGATCCCAGGCTGGCGGCCGACAGGTCGAACACCAGGTGCTGGCCGGCCTTGGCGTCGAAAGCAAAGTGATCGACGTCGCCTTTGGCGGCTAGCGCGCCCCAAACGTCGGCCGGCCAGGCCACGGGCGTGGCGGCGGCCAGGCCGCCGTTGGGCTCGGCTTCGGTGAGCTGCGGCAAATCGTCGATCCAGACGGCCTGGCGATTGCTTTCGCCGCCGGGTCCCACGACCCACAGCTCGTAGCGCCCGCGCGGCAATTCGGCCGCGGGCGCTAGCTCGGCTTCCAGTTGCCCGCCGTCTTTGGCTTGCACGAGTTTGGCCGAGAGTCTGGCGTCCGAAGCGCCGACGGATGTCACGTCGGCCAGATGCTTGCCGGTCAGCGTCACTCGGGCAGGCTTGCCGCTCGACAGCCCACGCATCGGCAGCGCGGCCAGTTCGGGCTTAGCCGGCGGAGGCGCGGGCACCGCGGCGCCGGTGGCCGTGTCGTAGAAGGCCAGGCTGCCGTCGAGCCGCCCCACGGCCAGCGTCTTGCTGTCGGGGCTGATGGCCAGCGCGCCGGCCCAATCGCTTTGTCGCTCCAGAACGCGCTGCTCGATGAGCGTCGTGGCGTCCCAGATCTTGAGCGTGCGGTCTTCGCCGGCGGATACCAGCGTTTTGCCGTCGTTGGCAAACGCCACCTTGACCACCGCGCCTTCATGGGCAAAGCGCGAGTAGAGCAGGGGGTTCGTGTTCTCGGCTCCCTCGGCGCTGATCTGCCACAACCGAATGCGGTTGTCGACGCCGCCGGCGGCGACGCGCGTGCCGTCTGGACTGAACGCCACGCAATAGACCTCTTTGAGCGGCTGGCCGAACGTGTCGAGCCGGGCGCCGGTGGCCGTGTTCCAGAGCTTGACCGTGCGGTCGCCGCTGGCGCTGGCCAGTATCTTGCCGTCGCGGCGGAAAGCCAAGTCAAACACGGCGTCGTTATGACCGGCCATAGTGCGCAGCTCCTGGCCGCTGGCGGCGTCCCACAATTTGACTTGCTGATCGTAACTGCCCGTGGCCAGCACTTTGGCGTCGGGACTGAGCTGCGAGGCGTAGATCGCGTCGGTGTGCCCTTGAATGGCCCGCAGCAGGTTGCCATCGGCCACGTTCCACAGCCGCACTTCGCCGAACAAGCCGGGCTCGCCGGCCGCTGCGATCAACTGCGCGCCGTCCTGCGAAAAGCTGACCGCGTTGACCCGGCCGCGGTGCCCACTCAAGCGGCGCACCAACGAACGCTCGGGCAGCGCGAGCAACTCCACGTTGCCCAGGCGGGCCACGGCCAAGAGCTTGCCGTCGGGCGCGTAGGCCAAGGCAGAAATCGCTTCGGGCAGGTGAACCGTGGGCGCAATCTTGGGCGTGACTAGTTGGGTCGGGTCGGGCTCGGCGCCAGCAGGCCCCTTGGCGCCCGCGTCAATCCATCGGGCCAGCGTGGCAATTTCGGCGTCGGTCGGTTTGTCATTGCCCTCAGGGGGCATGGCGGGTTCGGCTTTGCCGGTGAGCACCAGGATCATGCGGCTGCGGCCGCTCTGGCCGGGCAATAGCGCTGCACCGTGCTCGCCGCCGGCCAGCAGGCTCGCGTAGCGATCGAGCGACAACCCGCCCTCTTTGTCGTTCGGGTTGTGGCAGCCAGCGCAATACTTCTTCAGCAGCGGAGCGACGTGCTCTTCGTAACTGGGCGCCGGGGGCGCATCGGCCGCCCACGCGGGCAAGGCCAGCGCCGCCAGTGTCAGAACCATCCAAAAAACGTTTCGCATAAGATCGGCCTGGGCCTTGGGCAAGTGAACGTTGCGGTGCCGCGAGACGGCGCTGTCGCCGTCGCGGCTCGATTAATGATTGAACAGGAATTCCTTGCTGCTGAGGATGCTCCAATAAAGATCCTCGACCAGTTGGCGGCGGTCGGCTCCCGGCTCTTCGAGCGCGGCCAGCAGGCGAGTGCGCTCGGCGTCGGTGGGCAGGCGTGAAAGCGCCGCCAGGTACGCTTCCTCGACGATCTCGGCGTTCGACTTGTTAGCGGCCAAAAGCTGCTCCAAGCGGTTGCCTTTGGCTTCGAGCTTCTGGTTGATGGTGTCGCCGTTCGAGATGTGCAGCACCTGCACCATGCTCGGTTCGGCGTTCCGCTCGCACTCGCAGGTAATGGCCCGTTGCGGCCGGCCAAACGCCTTGAGGAAGTACGAGTTCACATTGACGTCGGGCAGCTGCAAGGCGCGGGTGCCCGGCGCATAGTCGCCAAAGTTCGACGGCGCGCCGCTGACTTGCGAGAGCGCGTCGAGCAACACTTCGGCCATCAGCCGCCGTGGGTAGTAGCGCGAGTAAAACCGCGTGTCGGCCGCGTTGGCCGCCAGCGGCTGGCTCGACCGGGCATAGGTGGTCGATTGCAGTATCGCCCGCATCAGCGCCTTGAGGTCGTATTGGTGGTCGACCAGGTACTTGGCGGCCGCGTCGAGCAGTTTGGCATTGCTCGGCGGATTGGTGAGCCGCAGGTCGTCGACGTTCTCGACCAGGCCAACGCCGTAGAAATTGGCCCAGACGCGATT
>CAZPED010000504.1:0-3565 GCA_964585335.1 uncultured Planctomycetaceae bacterium
ACGCTGCGGGGCTTTTCGGGCCGCCCGAAGCTGCCCAGCTACGAGGAGGTTTACGGCCTGAAGGCTGCCGCGATTGCCGTGTATCCGATGTACAAGGGACTTGCGCGGCTGGTGGGCATGGAGATCGTCGGCAAGGCGCAAACGCTCGCCGAGCAGATCGACGTGCTCAAGCAAGCGTGGAACGATTTCGACTTTTTCTTTCTGCACTTCAAGTACACCGACAGCTCGGGCGAAGACGGCGTGTTCGACGCCAAGGTGAAGCGGATCGAGGAGCTCGACGCCGTGATTCCGCAGATCAGGGCCCTCGATCCCACGGTGCTGATCGTCACCGGCGATCACAGCACGCCCAGCTTGCTGAAGAGCCATAGCTGGCATCCGGTGCCGACGGTGCTGTTTTCCAAGGTCTGCCGCACCGATCGCTGCACGTCGTTTGGCGAAAACGAAGCGATCGCCGGCGGAATGGGCATCTTCGAAGCGAAGTACCTGATGCCGCTGGCGCTGGCGAATGCCGAGCGATTGGGCAAGTACGGCGCGTAAGCCGCCTGCGAGCGAAAGCGGCCGAGGCGGTCATCGGACCAGGCGCGCATTCAGCCAATCGGCATGGTCCAGCTCGTCGCCGCGGTCGGCATAGTCGACCAGCAGGCTGATTCGCTTAGCACCTGCCAGTTCGACCGAAATGGACACGGGAGCCGCGCCGCCGCGGACGATGGGGCTACTGTGGCGTTCCTGCCAGGCGCCGCTGCCGTCGTCGACAAAGACGCGAAAGATCACGCTGCCGCGGCCAGCCGTTTCGGCGTCGATGGCCAGCTCGGCGTCGAAGCGGCGAAACTCCCCCGGCAAATCGTAGGTAATGCGGGCTGGACTGTGCATGCCCAGTCCTTTGGCCACCAGGCGGCCGCCGGCGCGGAGCTGACTGCCGAGCACGCTACGGTCGTTGGCATAGGGCCAGGTGAGCTGCAAGTAAGGCAGATGCCGGTAGCTGGCCGGCTTGAGATCGGACAAGTATTCGATCCGCCCGCCGAGCGATTGCAGCGCGACGACGTCGACCAGCGCCGCGGTCAATTCCGCGCCGCCGGCCAGTTTCAGTTGGAGCTTGCCCTCGGCCAGGCTGAGTCCGACCGCTGTCAGCCGACTGCCGTCGCGCAGGCCGACGAGCATTCGCTGGCTGGTCGGCCGCGGCCGGCGCACGAGCGTGCCGTTGAAGGCCACGGCGGTCACCTTGTCGACGTCGACGGCAGTTGTCTGCCCGGACGCTTCAAGCTGAATGCTCTTGCCTTCGAGCCCCAGCAGCGTGCCATTGAGTTGATCGCCATTGTCGAGCAGCAGGCGATCGCTGGTGGCCTCAAGCCCGGCCAGCCGGAAAAACAACTGGTCGCGCTCGGCCTGGCTGGCAGGCGGGTGCAGGATCAGTCCGGCCAACAGCTCTAAAGGCAATGGCACCGAGCCGAGCGCGGGGGACTGGCCGCGAAGCAGCTCTTTTTCGATGCGGAGGTTGTCGGCCACGATCAGGCCGCCATCGGCCAGCACGATCTGACCACCGGCCGCCGGCTCGGCAAAGGCGCCCCACCAGGCGAGGTCCGCCGGGGCAACGCGGCGTGCGGTCTCGTCGGCGCCAAATTGCCACGCCCCATCGGCGGCGATAGACGTCAGCGGGCCGGCGAACTTCTCACCAGCGGCGGTGACTCCCTCGGGCGCGTCGGCGGCGCGCGCTGCCACGGCAACCCAGAGCGATAGCAAAGCTAACAACAGGCGAGACATTTAGCGTTGAAAGATCGGCAGGTAGTTGTTGGGCATGTGCAGCACGATGCAGGCCATGGCCGTGCCGTACTCAACGCAAATCGAGTCGGACCACGAGCCGTCTTCGGCCTGGCGGGCAATGAGCGCATCGCGCACAGCCGGATACCAACGAGACCAGTAATCGCCGCCGGCGTGCCACATGGCCTGCACGGCGTAGTAGTGACCATAGAAATAATGGCTTTCGCGGTTGAACTCGTTGCCTTGCGGCAAGTAGCCCATCAGGTACTCGAGGCCCTTCTTGATTTCGGGGCTATCGTAGATGCCTGCGCTGTACAGGGCGACGATGCCGGCGGCCGAGCGAGGAAAGGCGCTTTGGCCCCCCTGGATCATGTACATGAAACCGCCGTCGGCGTTCTGGCTCTTCTTGACGTATTCGGTGCAGCGATCGATCGTTTCGCGCGGAACGAACAGGCCCGCGTTGCGGGCGGCGCGCAGGGCCATCACCGAGCAGATGGTGACCGAGATGTCGGCATCGCGGCGCACGGGTTGGTAGCGCCAGCCCCCTTCGTGGTTCTGCGTGTTGACGATCAGGTTCACGGCCTTCGAGAGCTTTTCGCGGATGTCGGCGCGCTGGGTCATGCCGTAGCACTCGGCCAGGAACAGCGTGGCAAATCCGTGGCCATACATGGGCCCGTGACTGCTGGCATTGGGCACGTTGATAAAGCCGCTTTCCTGGGTATTGGCCAGGATGAAGTCGATCGAGCGTTCGACGTTGCGGCCGTAGCGGCCACGGCCCGGCGTGCTGCCGCTGGACAAGAAGGCCATGCCGGCCAGCGCCGAGATCGCCACGTTGCGGCTATAGCCGCCTGAGCGGAACGAGCCTTCGTCGTCCTGGCGCGTGCTGAGCAGGTTGAGCCCCCGTTCGATGGCGCGGGTAGCCGCGGGGGTGATCAGCTCGGCGGCCGTTTTCTCGGGATCCTTGGTCTGAGCCCCCGCCAGCGGCGAACGCCCCAGCAAGCAGCCGACGCTTGCCAGCCCCGCGCGGAGAAATCCGCGCCGCGAGGCGGTTCGTGTCGCAAGCTTGCCGGTTGGCTGGTGCTGGTTGATGGTTTGGACTGGCACGATTTGGTACCTAACGACCAGACGGGCGCTGCTGCTCCGACAGCCGCTTGTAATAACGCTCGATGAGCAACTCGTATTGTGGCAAGAACTGCTCGGGCGAGTGCTGCAACACCTGCTCGCGATCGCGCACGGGCAAATGCCCCCAACTGTCTTTCAGCAGCCGCTGGAAGGTCTTGGGGTCGGGCCGGGCCGCTTCGGCTTTGCCCATGCGGTCGGTGCTGTCCTGGGCCGGCTTGTTCGATTCGCCGCCGGCCTGGCCGCCCCCCATCGGCTGCGACTGCTTGGCCGACTGCCGCTGCGATTGTTGTCCGGGCTTGCTCTGCGACTTGCCGCTTTGCTGTTGCGCTTGTTGTTGCTGTTCGGCTTGGCGAATCAGCCGGGCCAGGTCTTCGACGATTCGTTGCTGAACCTGCTGAGCGTGCGGGCCCCGTTTACCCTCGGTCATCCACTGCTCGGCCATGCGCATCTCATCGCTGATGTGCAGGAGCGGGTCCTGGTCGGCGCTGGGCTGGCCGACATCCTCGCCATCGAGCATCTCGGGGGCCGGCGGCTCGTCGGACGGTGGTGGAGATTTGCCCGGCGGCTTGGCCGGCCGCTGCGGCGCAGCGCTCGCTCCTTCCAGCAACTCGTTGTCCAGGTCTTTGAGCAGCGCGTCGTCCAGATCATTGGCCGTGGCCGGCTTATCGGCAGGCTCTTGCGCCAGCGA
>CAZPED010000505.1:0-3547 GCA_964585335.1 uncultured Planctomycetaceae bacterium
CGTGCCTGCCCACGGCGTCGAGATTCACGACATCGTGCCCGAGGGCACCGAATTCGTCGATGCGGTGCCCGAGGCGAAGCGCGGTCCGCGCGACGTATTGGTTTGGGACCTGGGCACGCTCAAGCCGGGCGATGAGCAAACCGTCGAACTGCAGCTGACGCCCATGAACGAGGGCGAGATCGGCAGCGTGGCAACCGTTCACTTCCGCGCCGAGGCCTCGGTGCGCACCGTGGCCACCAAGCCGATGTTGCACATGGAGGTGTTCGCTCCGTCGCGGGTGCTCAAGGGCGATCCGCTGACGCTGAAGATCAAGTTATCGAACCCCGGCACCGGCGCGGCCGCTGGCGTGCTGCTCAGCGAGAATGTACCCGACGGGCTCAAGCACGACGCGGGCGGCGAACTGGAGTTTGAAGTGGGCACGCTCAAGCCAGGCGAAAGCCGCGAACTCGAGCTGGAGCTGACTGCCGCCGAGGCCGGCACGATCACCAACGTGATTTCGGCCCGGAGTGACGGCAATCTGGAAACCGAAGCGCGGACGGATATCGAAGTGGTGGCGCCGCAGCTGGCCGTGAGCATGACGGGGCCGAAGCGCCGTTACTTGGAGCGTAACGCGACCTACAACATTTCGGTGAACAATCCTGGCACGGCGCCGGCCAAAGAGATCGAGCTGGCCGCGACGCTGCCCAAGGAAATGAAATTCGTCGAAGCCAACAATGGCGGCCAGTACGACGCGGCAACCCATAGCGTTTATTGGAGCCTCGAAGAACTGCCGCCACAGGAAACTGGCACCGTCACCCTGACCGCGCTGCCGCAACAACCCGGCGAAGCCAAGCTGGTCATCACCAGCACGGCCACGGCTGGGCTCAAGGATCAGCGCGAGGAGACGGTTTCGATCGAAGGCCTGGCGGCCATCAACTTCCAGCTGTCGGACACCAGCGATCCCATCGAGGCCGGCGGCCAGACCAGCTACGAGGTGCGGGTCACGAACCAGGGCACTAAGGCGGCCGGCAACGTGCGGTTGGTGGCCGTGCTGCCGCCAGAAATGAAGGCGCTTGCGGCCGAAGGCCCCGTGCGCTACAAGGTTGACGGCCAGCGCGTGGTGTTCGAGCCCCTCAAGCAACTCGCGCCCAAGGGTGATGCCACGTTTACGATCAAGGTCAAGGCTTCGGCCCCGGGCGATCTGCGGATGCAAGTGCAGGTGTCGACCGACGAAATTCGCGAGCCGATCACCAAGGAAGAGAGCACGCGCGTCTACGGCGACGAGTAACCGGCCGCGCTGTTGCTTTAGGCACGACTACTTCTTGTCGTTGGTGTTGTGGGGGCCAAAGCGGATGTGCAGCGTCGATTGGCCGGCGAACGTGTCGGCCCACAATCCGCGCACCAGCGCGAACTCGCCAATCACGATCAGTGCCGTGAAGATCAGGCCGGCGACGGCGTGCCGCTTGAGCAGCACGATGAAATGCTGCTCGCTCTCGCCCGCGGATTCCACGAAGGGCCGCGAGCTCGACCACAACACGGCCAAGAGCGTACACAGGCAGCCATTCAGGTGGATGAGGCCTTCGGTGATCAGCCGCTGCTCGTGAAACGGGGCGTAGCGGGACAAGTTGCCAATCAGGATCCACCACAGGAACACTACAAAGAATAGTTGCCCTTTCCCCAGCCGCGAACTGGGCAAAATCTCCAGCCGACGGCCACGATACCAGGCCACGAGCGGCAGCGTCACGGTGACGGCCAGTGCCAGGTAGCCGAGGTTGAACCAGAACTCGCTCGAATAGCCCCACATGGTGGGCTGCAGCAACGTCGACCCCGGCGGCGAGTCTTTCTTCGGCAGCCAGACCGACTCGAGGTTCTTCGAGATGTTCAGGTAGCTGATCACCACCAGCACGAAGAACACGCACACCGGCTCGGCCCAGCGTCGCACCGGCGGCAGCTCCACGTGCCGTGGAGCCCGGGGCGACAGATAGCCCATCACCAGTCCCACGCCCACACCGGAAATAAAGCCGAACGTCTGTTCGAGAATGCTGTGATAATTGCTCGCCGTGGGGCCGCCGAGAAAAACCTTCTGAAAGCCGGGGTGAACGATGACCAACTTGATCAGCGTGGCGCCGGAAAAGCCCAGGCCGCCAAACAGGCCGACGATCAGCCCTGACCAGGCAATGCCGCCCTCGCGGCAGCGCGACAAGTAGACGAACGTGGCGACGGTCATGCCGAGCATGCCGGACCAGTTATCGCCGCGCGGGGGAGTCATCCGCAGTCCGAGTCCGACGGTCAGCACCACGAAGCCGAGCAGCCAGCCGGCGCACATCGATAGCCCCAGGCCCGTGCCCCAGCAAATCCGCCGCCGCGCGAGTGCTAACAGAGACAGTGTCACGGCTGCCACGACCACCGCGACCCAATCGGTGTCGTACCAGTCGAACCAACCGGCGCGGAGGTCGAACGTCTCTTGGTTGATCACGCCGCTTTGCAGCTGTTCGCGCAACCCAGCGAAGTACACCTTGAAAAACTGGTCTTGCGCCAGCCAGGCGACAAATACCGTCAGCAGCGGAATCAGCAACTCGGTGAGCCGCTGGCGATCGAGAAATGCCGGCAGCGCGGTGCCCACGCCCCCCAGGGCCGCCCAGAGAAAGCCAATGAGAAACAGGCACGCGAACCCGTAGAACACGCTGGGCCCATCCCCCGAGTGCGTGTAGGCGATCACCTTCATGTACGAGATCGAGCCGCCGAACGACCAGCCCACGGCGCCAAACGTGGCGAACATTGGCAAGCGGCGGTGCCAATCGTCGCGGCCGCACACCAGCACGGCGGCCATGGCGGCCAGGGCGCCGGGAATCATCGCGCCGATTTCGTGCCCCCAATTCCCACGCACGCCCCAGCCGATCGACAGGGCCAGCGCGACGAACAGAATCGACAGTGGCGACAAACCCGGGGGGAGCGGTCTGGAGTTCACCAGCAGAGTCCTCGACGACAGTCGCGCGGAGCGTCGAGGCTCCGCTAGCGCGGTTTCAGTGGCAGGACGGCGCGCCGCTCAGTGGGGCGTAGCCGACTGGGCCAGCCCGCCATCGGCCCATGCGCCGCTGGCCCCGAGGTTAGTCCAAGCCGTAGAGCGGGGCAAGTTTGCCGCGCAGGTGCGCCATCAACGGCTCGTGCGAGAGCGGTTTTCCCGTGATTTTTTGCACCAGCTCGGCCGCCGTGTACCGCTGACCTTGGCTGTGGATGCGGTCGCGGAGCCACTCGCGAAGCGGGTGAAACTCGCCCGCGGCGAACTGCCGCTCGAGCGGCCCGACTTCGGCATTGGCCTGCTCGAACAGCTGGCTGGCGTACAAGTTGCCCAGCGAGTACGTGGGGAAGTAGCCCACCAGGCCGGCGCTCCAGTGGATGTCTTGCAGCACGCCATCCGAGTCGGTGTCGGGCCGAATGCCGAGGTATTGCTCGTAGCGGGCATTCCAGGCGTCCTGCAGATCGTGCACTGGCAGCTCGTCGGCCAGCAGCGCCTGCTCCAGCTCGAAGCTGATCAGGAGTGGCAAGTTATATGTGGCCTCGTCGGCAC
>CAZPED010000506.1:0-3518 GCA_964585335.1 uncultured Planctomycetaceae bacterium
ATGCCCGAGACTATGACGATCATCACCGTCAGCCCCAGCAGCAGGTAGCGGAGCGGATCGACAAACGTGCTGAACAGGCCGGTCATCTGGGGAATCGGCAGCACGGCCTAGGCAACCGACTCTTTGTTGATCGTGTTGAGCAACTGAGGCGGCAGCAATTCGGGGGGAGCGCCCCCGATGCTCTTGGTCAAAATCAGAATGGCCGTCACTTCGCGCTGCGCGATCGGCAGCGGCTCATGCTCCTCGTGCTTGCCGTGTTCCTTGTGCTCCGCCTTGGCTGCCGGCGGCGGCGCGGCCCCTTCCTCGGGCGGCTTGATGTGCTCGGGGATCAGGTAGAACCCCTCCATGTTGATCAGCAGCGCCCGATCGTTGGGCGTACCCGTCGGCTCTAGCACGCCCACGACGGTAAACGGGTCGTGAATGGCCGCCTCGGGCCCCACGCCGTGCGCGGGCTGAAACTGGCTGCCAACTGTCAGCCCGGTTTCTCGGGCCACGGTCGAGCCGATGACCGCCGCGAAGAACTCGCTCTGCTTGAAGTTGCGGCCCGCGGCGAACGTGTATTTCTGCCCGCCGTAGTCCAGCTCGTCGAGAAACGTCGGCGTGGTGCCCACCACACGGAACTCGCGGTACATGTCACCCAGGCACAGCGGTATCGCCTTCTCGGTGAAGTTCTGGAACTTCCCCTCGGTGAATTCGAGGTAGTAGCTGTAGGGAATGTTCTCGACCGGGAGGGCCAGGTAATAGACCGAGTTGAGCACCAGGTCGAGCCGGCCCCCCTTGGCTCCCACGACGATGTTGTAGCCGAGCCCGGCATTGTTCAAGAACGAATGATTGATCGCGCCGTGAATGACCAGCACGGCCACGACCAGCATCACGCCCAAGGCCATCGAGATGGCCGTCAGGCTCGAGGCCAGCGAGCGTTGCTGGATACTGCGCCAGGCTATCTTCCACAAACTCATGCGACGGCCACCGCCTGGTTGAATTGTTCCAATCGATCGACGCGGCTGAACTGGTCGGCCACCTCGGGCGTGTGGGTGACGATTACCAGCGCCACGTTTTCCTCGGCGCACGACGCGCGCAGCAGCTCGACGATTTGCTGCTGATGCCCCGCATCGACGTTGGCCGTCGGCTCGTCGGCCAACAACAGCTTGGGCCGATTAGCCAGTGCGCGGGCCACGGCCACGCGCTGCTGCTCGCCCACCGAAAGCATCGTGGGTCGGTGCGTCAGCCGATGCCCCAGCCCGACGCGCTCGAGCAGCTCGCGAGCCCGGGCCGGATCGGCCCGGCGGCCGGCGAACGACATGCCCAGCAGCACGTTCTCGAGGGCCGAGAAGCCCGGCAGCAGGTTGAAGGTTTGAAAGACGTAGCCGATCTTGTCGGCGCGAAAGCGGTCGCGTCCGGCTTCGCTCAGCCGGGTGATGTCGCAGCCGTCGATTCGCACCACGCCGGCATCGGGGCGGCTAATTCCAGCGATGACGTGCAGCAGCGTGGTTTTGCCACAGCCGCTACGGCCCATCAGCACGACTTGCTCGCCCGCCGCGACCTGGAACTGCTTGATGTTCAAAATGGCTAGCGTGCTGCCATCAGGCTCTTGAAACGACTTGCGGACGTCTTGGAGCAGCAGCATGGCCGGCCGGCAGGCGAAAACGGGCAGGGACCCTGGAAATACGCAATGCCTTACATCGTATAAGGTTATCGTCGAACCGCAAGGCCAGTTTAGCCCCGTGATATTGCCCGCGCAGCCCGTCGCGGCCCCGGCCGCCCGGCTCGCTAACCGAATGTACGCCGGCGGCCGAACGATAGTTCGCACAAGTTTCACGGCGGCGGCAGATCGCCACGGTGCGGCGCGACCCCCGGCGCTGACCAGGCGCTGCTCAACTTGGCAGGCAGTTTTCCAACCAGCACGACCGACAGCGGGCCGCCGGTGGCACTTTTGTCTCTGGCACGCGAGTTGCCTTACAGGCTGGCACGTCCATCGCACACTAACAACCAGAATAGGAGCACACTCATGTTGGCCACGATCATGCTTCCCACGTTGTTCGCCGCCGCCGGTTGGTCGCTGTTGTACTTGCTGGCCGGCGGCGGCGTGTTCGGGGCGCTGGTGATCTTCGTCGTCCTCAAGGCGATCGGCCACTAAGGCCGCGCCGCTGGCGGATCGCGTCGCTCAGCTGCCGATCTCGGCATCGACTTCGATTTCGATCATCATCGCCGGGTCGACCAGGCGCGCCACTTCGACCATCGTCGAGACGGGCCGAATCGTGTGAAAGAAATCGCCGTGCGCACGGCCGTATTCTTCCCAGCGTTTGATATCGGTGACGAACATGCGAGTGCGGACGACGTGTTCGAGTTTGGCTCCCGCTTGCGTAAGCGCCCACTCGATGTTTCGGAGCGTCTGCACGGTTTGAGCGTAAGGGTCGCCGGGCCCGACGATTTGGCCCTTGGAATCGGTGGCCGTGGTGCCGGCGACGTATACCCGCTGGCCGACCCTGATTGCCCGCGAGTAGCCAATAATAGGCTCCCACTTGCCACCCGAACTAATTCGCTGTCGTTCGGTCATACCGCCTCCCGGTGATCGACGCGCCCGAGCATCGCGGTTCAGTCGCGGCGCAAAGCGCGTGAGATGTCGCGTTGCATGGTCTTTTTCTTGAGCACTTCTCGCTTGTCGTAAAGTTTGCGCCCCTTGCAGATGCCCATCAGCACCTTGGCCCGTCCCTCGGTGAAGTACATTTTCAGCGGGACCAGTGTCAGCCCCTGTTCGTATGCCTTGCCGGCGAACTTCTTAACCTCGCGGCGATGCATCAGCAGCTTGCGGGGCCGCTTGGGATCGTGATTGAACTGGTTGGCCTGCACGTACTCGGCAATGTCGCAGCCCACCAGCCAGACCTCGCCGTCCTTGACGCGGCCATAGGCCTCATCGAGGGACAAGGTTCCCTTGCGCAGGCTCTTCACCTCGCTGCCAACCAGCACGATGCCGCACTCGAGCGTGTCGAGCACCTCGTATTCGTGCCGCGCCTTGCGGTTCTGCGCAATCAGCCGCTCGTTGTCGCGTTCCCGGTCGGGAGCGTCCTTTTTCTTGCCTTTTGCCGCCACGCCATCCATTCCCCTGGTGCTACTGCCGTTGCCTGTGCAAGCCGCTTGTTATTCTTGCCGCTCGGGCAGCGCGGTTCCAGTCCCCGCGCGCAGTGGCGCGAGACAGGCCTGTCCGCCCAGCCCGGCCGAGTGATACAATGTGAGCAACCCGGCACCATTGGGCCCGGCGCGCAAGCATCCTACCGCCCGACGACCTCCTGAGCCCCTGGGGCGCGCATGAGTCTGCAACTGCCCGTCATTTCGCTCTCCGAACCGCCCGAGCGCCTGCCGCGCTGGCTGAAGAAGAACGTGCCCCTGGGGGGCGGCAACCAGTTCACGGCCCGTCTGGTCGAGGAGCTGGGCCTGGAAACGGTGTGCGAAAGCGCCAAGTGCCCCAACCGCATGGAGTGCTGGTCGCAGCGCACCGCCACGTTCATGATCATGGGCAA
>CAZPED010000507.1:0-3499 GCA_964585335.1 uncultured Planctomycetaceae bacterium
CTACAACCTCAAGTGGAAGCCAGGGGCCGAGCCGGCTTACTTCTAGGCAATTCGTCAGCAACTTGCCCCGCGCCCCAACGCCAGCGCCCATGGACCAGCAGCCGGAAGCGGATCTCAACGCGGGCGACCACCTGGCAGCGCCGCTCAGCTCGGCGCCTTTGCCGGCAGCGATCCCCGGAATGCCGGCGGTCCCCCCCGGGCGCTTGCCGCGGCCGGGCTTCCTGCTGGCGCTGGTGGCAACCGTGGCAATCGTCGTGGGGCAGGGCATTGCCGGCGCCGCCGCCGCGATCGCCATGATCGTCGCGGCAAACGTCGCCACGGGCAAACCGCTGGACGACCAGTTGCTGGCCGTGCTGCTGGTGCCGGTGGGCGTGCTGTTCACGCTTCTCGTGGCGCTCTTGGCCTCGCTGCTGATCTATGGACGCGACGCGCGGCGAGCTTTGGCGCTGCGCGGAATGGCGTGGTCGCACTTGCTCTTGATCGTAGCCGCCATGCTGCCGTACCTGGTCCTGGCTGAACAAATGGCCGACTGGGCCACGGAACTGCTGCCTTCGTTCACGGGCGAAGTGTACCGGCAGTTCGCCGATTTGCCGATATGGCTGGTGCTGCTGTTCGGTGGCCTGGGGCCCGCCGTGAGCGAAGAGATTATTTTTCGCGGTATCTTGGGACGCGGTTTGGTTGCCCGCTACGGCGCCGTTGGGGGCGCGGCTCTGACGGCACTCTGTTTCGGCATCGTGCACGTCGATCTGGCTCAGGCCGCCAGCATTCTCTGCTTGGGCTGGCTGCTGCAAGGGGCCTATCTGACCACTCGCTCGCTGGCGGCGCCGATGTTGATTCACCTGCTCAATAACTGCGCGGCCTTCACGCAATTGGCGGTCTACGATCCCTTTGCCGAAATCGACAACTTGCCGTGGCGGCTCGTGGTCGCGGCGGCCGTGGCGCTTGTAGCCCTGTGCGTGGTGATCTACGAGCACCGCGCCCGCTGGATATTGCCCGACGGCGGCGTTTGGTCGCCAGGCTACCCGACGGCCGAAATGCCCCCGTCGTCGGCAAAGGCACGCTGCCGGTGCCAGCCGCCGCGGCGCGCGGCGCTGGTCGTGGCGGCTATTGCCTATGCAGTGTTCTGGGCGGTCGCACTGTCGGGGCTCTGAATGCCAGAGCACACGCAGTCCGGCTAGCGCGCCACGCTTCCCGGCCCGTGCAGTCGACCGGCCGGTCGGCCGATGAGCACGCTGCACATACCGCCGCGCTGGGCCACGTTGACGACTTGCTTTTGCGACGAGCGGCCCAGGATGCCCAACCCGTACTTGCTGGGGGCAAAGCCCATCACGGTGTAGAAGGGTTCGATGTGCACCTCGCCGCCTGGCCCCACGACCGGAAACTCGTGTACCGGCAGCATGGCCAACCGCTGCACGACCCACTGCTCCTGGTCGGCCAGCGCCTGGTCGATCTCGCGTTCCCACTCGGCCTGGTCGATCAAATGGCCGATGATCACGCGATCGCCGCCGTACGAGCGATTCGGCTTGAGCACCAACAGCTCGCGCTCGTTGCGGACGAACGGCAGCAGCTCGCCGCGCGAGCCGTCGGGCAAGGTCGTGGTGCGCTTGCCCAGCGTGCGCGTCCACAGAATGTGGCGGCGAAAGATCTGCCGCTCCTCGCCCGTGAAGTATTTGGCCACGAGCGCTGGGTCGGTGAGCAGTTCCCAGCAGCTCTTGTGGTCAAAGTCGCCCGAGATCGACGAGATGATCCGGTTCTCGCGAAACAGCTTGCGGACCGGATTGACGTCGACCCCCTCGCGCTCCAGTTGAATGAGGTCGCGCACCTCGTAGTCGCGGTAGGCGATGTCGACCACGACGCCTTCGTAGCAGACTTCATCGCCTTCGATGGTCAGCTCGCGCGGGTCGGCGTGCATGATTTTCAGTCCGTGCCGATCGTGGTAGTACTGGGCCAGCGTCTCCTGCTCGTCGGGTCCCTGGCCGGCGTACTTGGGCTCGATGAAGCAGACGTTCTGGCCCTGGCGGCCAATGGCCTGCAAGTGGTCGAACACCTCCTGGATAAAGATTTCGCGCAGGTCCTGGCCGACTTCCATTTGCAATTGCGGGTCGCTTTGCTGCACGACGGGCAGCACCACTTCGGCCAGCAGCTGTTCGGCCGTGGGGCCCATGTGCAACCCGCCCACGCCGCACAGGTTGGGCTCCATGAACCGCAGCGAGTCTTTCCACATGGGGCTGGTGAATTCGGCCACGGCGTCGAGGCGGCCCAAGACGGGGTTGTTCTCGCGCTGGCTTTCGCCCCAGCACTCCCACAGCCAGGCTTCCTCGGCCTTCGACAGCGGGATGATCTGCCGGACTTCGAAATCTTGCAGATACAGATCCGGAAGGCGCTTGAGCGCGTTGAGAATCGTCAGCGAAACGAAGTTCAGGTAGGCCAGCTGGTCGGGCATCACGGCGATGGGCCGCAGCATGATGCGAATGACCTCGGGCTCTCCCTCGCGCAGATAGAGCAAGTGGCGCCGAGCCGATTCCTCGGTCAGCTTGCGCTGCAGCTCGACGATCGTTTCCGGCGGCATGGCGTAGAACGCCTTCCGCAGGCGGCCGTCGAGATGCAGGCCGCTCAGTCCCAGTTCTTCGGCCGGAGTCAGCACCACCATGTGAAGTTCTCCCGCAGCATGTCCGCCGGCTCGGCGGCGTGCTCGTCAATCCGTTTGATCGCGGTCCGGCGTATCGCGCATCCGCGCGGACAGCCAGCGCCCCCAGAGCAGATATTGCAGGCCGATGAAGGCCACCCCCGCGCCCAGGGCCAGCACGACCAGTGCGCCGGCCGTGCCCGCGCACGAAATGATAACCAGCGCGGCGCCGAGTACGCAGCCCAAAACCACCAGCACGGGAAACAGCGAGCCCTGGTCGGTCCGCGCCGCGCCGTCGGCCGGGGGCAGCGGTCGAACCGGCTTGTTGACGGGGCGCTCGCTCACGGGTCAGTCTTCCACGAACTCAGGCCGCACGGCACGCGGGATCACGCCGGCCTGGTGCCCTCGTTCGAGCAGCACCCGCACCGCTTCGCGGCCGCGGGGTCCGAAGTCGAGCGTCCAGTCGTTCACGTACATGCCGACAAAGCGGTCGGCGCGCTTGCGGTCCAGATCGCGGCCGTATTGCAACGCGTATTCGAGGGCTTCTTGCCGGTGTTCGAGCCCGTACTGAATGCTTTGCTTGAGCAGCCGGTTGACGTCGCGAATCACCTGAGGTCCCAGGTCCTTGCGAATGGCGTTGGCGCCCAGCGGCAGCGGCAGTCCGGTGTGGTCGAGCCACCAGCGGCCCGTGTCGACGATCAGCGTCAGCCCGCGGTCGGCGTAGGTCAGTTGCCCTTCGTGAATGATCAGCCCGGCGTCGATCGTCTGGCCTTGGTACTGGCCTTTCTCGGTGGCTTCGATGATCTGGTCGAACGGCACCACGACGTGCTTGAAGTTCACGCCCAGGCTCAACCGCAGCGCCAGGTGCTCCGG
>CAZPED010000508.1:0-3496 GCA_964585335.1 uncultured Planctomycetaceae bacterium
CAAGTTCCCTGGTCGTGGACGCGATATCCCGGGGCGCGAGCCGTCCGCTGGCCCCATCGGCCAGATTGTGCGCAAAAAACTGTTCGCCTCCCGGCCCTACCAGCATCAGGTACCTGATCCGCGTGCCCAGCTGGTTGGTCAGGTCGAGCTGATTGGAGCCGGCGACAGGCGCAATCTTCAAGCCGCGCGAGGTGGCATAGCTGCGCAAGGTCAGATACTGCGTGGGCGTGCGCGAATAGAGCCAGCCGCGGGTAAGGTTTTGCCCGCCGTCCCAGTTCATCTCGCGGCGGTGCGGCTCGGCGTACGACCAGGGGAGTTTTTCGAGTGGGATCACCGCAACGTCGTCGGAAAACGTCAGCCCTTCGGCCGGCGACAGTCCGGCGTAATACGACAAGCGGGCCCAGCTGGCCGCCTGGCCCGTCCGCTGGTCGATCTCGGTGTAGCTGCGGGCCCGCACGCGCGAGGCAAATCCATCGGCCACGAACATGTATCCCACCAGCGACAGCGAGACCACGGCGGCGGCCGCCGGCACGGTGAACAGCAACAGGTGCAGCCGCCCGAAGCGGCGCAGCAGCCAGAAATTGACCGGGCCGATGCCGACCACGAACAGCGTAATCAGTACGCGATAGGCGCCCACCGGCGGCAGGCCAATCTCGGGAATCAGCAAGTTGTCGAAGTCAGGATTCGGCGAGTCGCAGCTCATTCCGTGCCGGGTGCGCCATGTCCAGCGTGAGGCGTCGAGCGAGTCGAACAACCACTGCCAACGCAGCCCGTCGCCGGGAAAGGGCTTGCCTTCGGCAATCGCCGCCACCTGACCCATCATCAGTTGCCGGGTGACGAAGGGCAGTTCGTCGGCATCGATCGGCTTGGCCGGTGGCGGCGACATGGCCGGATTGACGACGATGGGCGTTAGATTCGCGCTGTCGAGCGGTTTTTGCCAATCGCGCCACGCTTGCCCTGACGCCGCCGCCGGCGAGGCCACCCCGAGCAAGCGTTCGAGTTCGGCCAGTCCGCCCCAATCGTCGCCGACACCGTGTACGCACAGATTGCCCCCCGCGCGGGTCCACCGCACCAGGGCACGCCACACGTCGGGCTTGGTTTGCGCCAACCGCCGGGCGTCGTCAAATGCGATGAACACCAGGTCGAACGGTGTGTAACTCAACCAGCTGTCTTCGAGTGCGTCGGCTTTTGTGTCGCAGAACTGGCCAATCGCCCTGGCCATACTGAACAGCGTTTGGATCTGACCGCTAATATGGGCGTTCGCCTGGGGCGAATTGCCATAGCCCCAGGCCAGAAACTCCAGCTGCTTGTAGTCGACCGGACCGTCGGCGACGAACAAAATCGCCGGCAGTGGCGGCAACCCAGGTAGTTGGCCACCGCTCAGTGCCACGGACATCATTGGGATACAGAGGTCGTCCAGCCGATCGCCCTCCTCCCACACCTCGAGCGAGACGGTTTGCCAAAGCATGTATTGCGGCACGAGCAACACCTGCGAGGCTTGCGACGCTCCGGCCGGAATCTCGATTTCGGTGGGAACCTTGATCGCCTTTTGGAGGCTGTACGTCCCGGCCGCCATTTCCAGGGTCAAGCGGCGATCGGCCGGCGCGGCCGGCGCGCAGGTCACCTCGAAATGAATGGCGCGGTAACCACGGGCGTCGATCCCGAAGGTACGCATGGTCAGCGTCAGTCCGCGCACGCTGCCTTTGAGAGCGGCGGGGGCGGTGACAACGAAATCGGAAGCGGCAAAAGCCGCGGCCGTCCAGGCAGTCCAGCCGAGAGCTACGGCCAGCAACCACACTCCCAGCCAGCGACCGAACCGCCTCATCGTCCGGTATTCCTTAGTTCGTGGACCGCGCACAGGGCCGGCGCCGCGCCGGCGACTTGCGAACACCCGAAACTCCTCGCTTCGCTCGCGGTAAGCGGTTCTCTGCCCCTGCCTGCGTGCACATCCCAGTGCGTGTTACGCGCTCGCGGCCGCCCGTCGCTCGACAAGCCGCCGCTGTCGTCGTTCGAGCAAGTGTCCGGCACTCATGATCAGCAAATACGCGAGCCCGCACGTCAGTAGCAGCACAGCCAATCCGCCGAAGGCGACCAGAACGGCCAGCGCCCAAGCGTGCCCTCGCGGCGCGAACGCGGCCGCAAAGCACCCCACGCCGCTGACCGTGACCAGCGCGAGCAAACGCCGCAAGCTAAACTGAGGGGCTAGCATACCCTTTGATTGTGGCATAGTTGCCCGCGCGCCTACAAGCAATTTGTTACGCTCCCGACAGGCAGCCGCAGGGACCGCGGGCGGAAGCATAAAAGTTGTCAGTTATTACGCCCCGGGGTAGGATGACTGGCCAATCAACCAGTGCCGGCGTCCCAGTCGGCAGCAATTGGAACCCAACCTCCTCGACCCAGGATCGCCTACCATGGAAAGCCAGCTCTCGCGTCGCAGCTTCAACCATCGCGCCTTGGGATCGCTGCTGACCTATTCGCTGCTGGAGCTGATTTATTGTCATGACCTGCTCGCCGACGAGTTCAAGCCGGCTGCGCTCAAGTGGCTGCGCGACGTCGACGCCCTCGGGCACGACCTCAAAGGCCAGCAGCTCGATCAGCTTTCCTGGCAGAAGAAAATCGAAGAGCTACTGGCCCGGGCCGACCTGGCCGACGTGTTGCAACTGGTCGATTTCGACCGCCTCTCGGCCAACGTTTCGTTTGCCGACCGAGGCGAGCGGAGCCTGCGGTTCAGCTTTCCCAAGGTCGAAGGCGTGCCCAGCGAACTGAGCTTCGGCAAGCAGATCTTCGCGTTGCGAAAAGACCGCAGCGTGGTGCCGCACGGCCACAACAACATGGCCACGGCGTTCCTGATTCTGAAAGGTGATCTGCGCGGCCGGCACTACGACCGCGTGCGCGACGAGGCCGAGCACATGATCATTCGCCCCACGATCGACCGCAAGTTCACGGCCGGCGAGGTCTCGACCGTTTCGGACTATAAAGACAACGTCCACTGGTTCCAGGCCGTGAGCGACCAGGCGTTTATCTTTAACCTGCACGTCATGGACGTGAACCCCGCCAGCAAGCTGACGACCGGCCGTGTGTACGTCGACCCGCAGGGCGAGCAAATCGCCGGCGGGTTGGTGCGCTCCCGGGTAATCAACTACAAAGAGGCCAACCAGCTGTACGGATAACGCGCTCGCCGCGCCCCGTCAGCCCTCTTGAGGCTGCGGCTGGCCGCCCGGCCAGCCAGCCACGCGGCGGGTCGACCGCGCGCGGCGGGACGTGGATCGAGTTTTTTTCGTGGTGACGGAGTGCCCATTCATGATGCTTGTTCGATCGATTGTTGCGTCTTGCGCCCCCGGCGCCCGTCGCCCGTTCGTGGCCAACCCCGCGCGGCATCTGCTGCTGGCGGGGCTGGTGCTGATGGCCGCGGCGTCCGAAACGCTCGCGCAAGGACGCAGCGAGTCGTGAGGCTACGCAGGCGCGCCGGTCAACGGTGAAGTCCGCGAGCGCGGCT
>CAZPED010000509.1:0-3488 GCA_964585335.1 uncultured Planctomycetaceae bacterium
CCACGCTGCCGCTCTTTCCGGGCGAGCAAGGCGCCGCGCTGCTCAAGCGCACCAGCCTGGGCTTCGAGGGCTCGATGATCATGATCGCCGCCGGCGCCATCATGGGCATTCGCGTCGGCATCTCGCTGCTCGTGGGAGCGGTCGTCTACTATGGCATTATCGGGCCCGAGCTGATCGATCGCGGCATCATCACCGGCACCGGCTACGGCAAGACGGGTATCAACTCGTGGACCGTCTGGCCGGCCACGGCCATGATGGTCACCTCGGGACTGCTGTCGTTCGCGCTGCGGTGGCGGACCGTGGTGCAAGCTTTCCAGGGGCTGGCTGGCATCTTCGGCCGCTCAGGCGACAGCGACGACCCGCTCGAACGCATCGAAGTGCCCGGCAGCTGGTTCGTGATGGGCACGCTCGTGGCCGGCGCCGCCTGCGTGGTGCTGGGCCACCTGCTGTTTGACATTACCTGGTGGATGGGCGTGCTGGCCGTGATGCTCACGTTCGTGCTGTCGATCGTGGCGGCCCGGGCCACGGGCGAAACCAGCGTCACGCCGATCAGCGCCATGGGCAAGATCACCCAGTTGCTCTACGGCGTCGTCGCGCCGTCGAACATCACCACCAACCTGATGACCGCGTCGATCACGGCCGGAGCTTCGGCACACTCGGCCGATTTGCTCACTGACCTCAAGTGCGGCTACCTGCTGGGGGGCAATGCCCGCAAGCAAACCATTTCGCAGCTGTTTGGCGTACTGGCGGGCACGCTGGTCAGCGTGCCGGTTTACACGCTGGTGGCCAATCCCGAGAAGCTTGGCTCCGATCAATTGCCGGCGCCGGCCGCCAAGGTTTGGGCCGGCGTGGCCGAAATGATGGCCAACGGCATCGAGGCGCTGCCCGAGGGGGCGCCGCTGGCCGCAATCGTCGGCGGCCTACTGGGCATCGTGATCACGCTGGCCGAAAAGTTCGCGCCGGAAAAGTATCGGGCCTGGATTCCCTCAGCCACGGGGCTGGGCATCGCGGGAATCATCCCGGCATTCAACGCCGTTTCGATGTTCCTGGGCGCGCTGGCCGCCTGGCTGCTGGCCAAGGCCAAGCCGCAATTGGCCGAAACCTACACCGTGCCGGTCTCGTCCGGACTGATTGCCGGCGAGTCGCTGATGGGCGTGGCCGTGATCGTCGCGGCCGAAGCGCCCGGCCTATATCAATCGCTTTCCTAGAGACGCACACCTGGCTATGAATCGTTCCGAATCGAGTTCGCCGTGGGTTATCGAGGCCGACGAGGCCACCTTTCAGCAACAAGTGGTCGAGCGATCGCGCGAGCTGCCGGTTGTGATCGACTTTTGGGCCGAGTGGTGCCAGCCATGCCGGCTGCTGGGCCCAATTCTGGAAAAGCTCGCCGCCGACTACGCCGGCAAGTTCCTGCTCGTCAAAGCCGAGACCGACAAGACGCCCAACGTTGCCAGCGCCTTCGGCGTGCAATCGATTCCCGCCGTGTTCGCGATGCGCGACGGCCAGCTCATCGATTACTTCGTGGGCCTGAAGCCCGAGAACCAGTTGCGAGCCTGGATCGACCGCCTGCTGCCCAGCCAGGCCGAGCTGCTCGTGGCCGAAGCGCGGCAAGCCAAGGGGGCCCAGCCAGCAGCCGCGGAGGCCAAGTATCGCGAGGCTGCCCAGCTCGACGCGAATCTGGCCGCGGCGCGTATCGAACTGGCCGAGCTGCTGATTGCTCAAGGGCGGCACGACGAAGCACAGGCGATCGTGGACGAGCTGGAGCGGCGCGGATTCATGGAGCCCGAGGCCGAGAAGCTCAAGGCCGAGTTGCACCTGGCCCGCCAGACCGCGGCGCCAGTCGACCTGTCGGCCCTGCGGGCGGCAGCAGCGGCCGAGCCCGTCGACCTGCAAGCCACCTTGACGCTGGCCGAAGCGCTGGCCGGCCAGCACCAGTTCGAAGAAGCGCTCGACCTCGCGCTGTCGGTCGTGCAAACGCACAAGAAGCCATTTGTCGATCCCGCCCGGCAGCTGATGGTCGACATCTTCCGCCTGCTCCCCGACGACAGTCCGCTGGTGACCGACTACCGGCGACGTCTGTCGACGGCACTGTACTAGAATCTTGCAAGGCAAGAATTAGCCATTGGATCGATCGGCAGGACCTACCGATCCCGATCAATCGCCGTGCAACTGCCGCAGCCGGGTGCTCGTGCGGAGGATCAGTTGCGCGCGCTCGAACAGATCGAGCCAGTCTTGCGTTACTGCCGCAACCAGCTGCTGGTCCGGAGGCACCAGGCCTGTGGGACACGAAGGGCCAAGCTGGTCGGCGGCCAACTTGCGGTAACGCGACAAGGTGCGGTCGCCAAACCGCGTTACTTCGAAACCGTCTTCGCTCAGGATCACGACCACCGGAACTCGCGCGCCGCCGCAGACCTTCAGTTCGGCGGCCAGGCCGGCGTGCGTGTCGCGGTCGAAGTAGCGGATTTGAATCCGCGGGTTCACGCGCGAAAAATGATCGAAAATCGGGCACTGGTTCACGCAATCGCCACACCAGGCGCCCGCCAGGCAGAGCACTTTCATTTCGCGGGTGAAGCCGGCCAGCAGAGCCTGCTGCGCGGCGGTGAGCGCGACGCGGCCGTGAAAGTCAGCCCAGCGGCGGCGATGCTCCTCGCTGCCGTGGGTGCCTAGAAAATCTTCGTAAAGCAGCCCCTGCGGGAAGTACGCGGCAAAGTCGAACATGAATGGTTCCTTTCCAGCTCAGCGGGCGGTCACGCGGCGGGGTGTGTAAAAGGTACGCACGTCGACGCACTGCATGCCAGCCTGACGCGCGGCTGCGACGCCCGGGTCGGTATCTTCGTAAACGCGGCAATAGCGCGGCTCGACGCCGATGCGCCGGGCGGCTTCGAGAAACACGTCGGGGGCCGGTTTGTGCCGCTCGACGTCCTCGGAACTGACGATCGTGTCGAAGTAATCCAGGATGCCGATCTGCCGCAAAATCACTTCGCAGATCGGCCGCACGGCCCCGGTGGCCACGGCCATGGGCATCCGCCGGTGATGCTCGCGGACGACGGACACGACCGGCTCGATTGGCCGCACCAGGTGCAGCGTGGTCTCGAAGAGCGACTCTTTTTCATGCTACAGGCGGTGCGCGTCGATCTCGCGCCCCGACTCGCCAATCAGCAGCTCGGCCACGCGGCGCGTCGGCCAGCCCCCCAGGGCGTAAAAGCGGTCCTCGCTCATCGTCAGGTCGTAGCGATCGAGAATTGTCGCCCAGGCCTCGTAGTGCGAGGGCATGGTGTCGGCCAGCGTGCCGTCACAATCGAAAATGATTCCGCGAATCGAATCCATGTAGGGTGTTGGTCAACCAGCCGCCTCAATGGTCAACGCTCTCCGTTCCATTCCGAGTGAAATTGGTCCAAGAACTGCAACATAAACGCGTGTCGCCCGGCCGCCAATCGCCGACCCGTGGGGGTCTGCATCCGGTCCTGCAGCAACAACAGCTTTTCATA
>CAZPED010000510.1:0-3485 GCA_964585335.1 uncultured Planctomycetaceae bacterium
CTCTCAAATGCGATGTCCGCGACAGCCACGAGGTCGAAGCCATGCTGGTCGCGGCACGCGAGCGCTTTGGCCGCATTCACGGTCTGGTGAACAACGCCGCCGGAAACTTCATTTGCCCCACCGAGCGGCTCTCGTTTAACGCCTTCGACGCCGTCGTCGACATCGTTCTCAAAGGCACGTACAACTGCACGCTGGCCCTCGGCAAGCAGTGGATCGCCGACGGCACGCCGGGCGCCGTGCTGAATATCAGCACGACCTATGCCTGGACCGGATCGGGCTACGTAGTGCCATCGGCCGTTGCCAAGGCCGGCGCGCTGAACCTCGTGCAGTCGCTGGCTTCGGAGTGGGGCAAGTACGGCATCCGGCTGAACGCCATTGCCCCCGGTTCGTTTCCGACCGAAGGGGCCTGGTCCCGGCTCAAGCCGCCGCAGCTAGGCGACCAGCGCGATGCCTTGGTGCGCATTCCGCTGGGCCGGTTCGGCGAGCACCAGGAACTGTCGAACCTGGCGGCATACCTGCTCTCGGACTACGCGGCCTACGTCACCGGCGCGTGCGTCACCATCGACGGCGGAGCCTGGCTGCGCGGCGCGGGGCAGTTCAACCACCTGGAATGCTTGTCGCCCGGGCAGTGGGACGAATTGCAAGCCGTCATGAAGCCGGCCAGGAAATCGTAGCCCAGCTAGCTTCGCGCCGCCCGGGGGCGTTACGATACCTGTTGGCGGCGGCGGGCAAATGCCGCGTGGCTCACTTCGAGACGGCTCATGAAAGTCCATCCTTCGATTGCGATCATTGGCGCCGGCGTCAGCGGGCTGACGATGATGAAGGCCCTGCGCGAGCGCGGCATCGCGCATCAGGCTTTCGACAAAAGCGATCAGCTCGGCGGTAACTGGGTGTTTGGCAACAAGAACGGCATGTCCTCGGCCTACCGTTCACTGCACATCGACTCGTCGCGTCACTCGATCGAGTTCGACGACTACCCGTTGCCGGCCGACTATCCCGACTTTCCGCACCACACGCAGATCCTGGCTTACTTTCGCGGCTATGCCGAGCGCTTCGGACTGCGCGACGGCATTCGCTTTGGCGTGGGCGTCGAACGCGCCCAGCGGCAGCCCGGCGGGGGCTGGCAGCTGCAGCTCGACACCGGCGAGCGCCACGAGTGCGACGTGCTGGTGGTCGCCAACGGCCATCATTGGGACCCGCGCTGGCCGGAGCCGCCCTTTCCGGGCCACTTCGACGGCATCCAGTTGCACTCCCATCACTACGTCGATGCGTTTCAGCCGCACGACCTGCACGGCAAGCGAGTGTTGGTCGTGGGCATTGGCAACAGCGCGATGGACATCGCCTGCGAGCTCAGCCACCGCGGCGTGGCGGCGCGGCTGGTCGTGTCGACGCGGCGCGGAGCGCACATCATTCCCAAGTACTTGTTTGGCAAGCCGGTCGACGCGCTCATCCGCATCAACCCCCGGCTGCCACTGCTGCCGCAACGATTGCTGGGGGCGATGCTGATTCGCCTGGCCGTGGGGCGCATGGAGAACTACGGCTTGCCGCGTCCCCAGCAAGCCATCTGGCAGACGCACCCCACCGTGTCGAGCGAGTTTCTGATTCGTGCCGGCAGCGGCGATATTGCCGTGCGGCCCAACATCGCCGAACTCAACGGCCAGACCGTGCGATTCGTCGACGGCAGCTCCGAGCCCTTCGACGCCATCATTTACGCCACGGGCTACAAGATCAGCTTTCCGTTTCTCGATCCGAACCTCGTCTCGGCGCCCGATAACGACCTGCCGTTGTTCAAGCGGGCGTTCAAGCCGGGGCTCGACGACCTGGTGTTTGTCGGTTTTGCCCAGGCGATTCCCAGCATCATCAAGTTCGTCGAGATTCAGACCCGGTGGCTCGCGGCCTATCTCGATGGCCAGTACGCGCTGCCCGAGCTCACGGAAATGGAGCGCATCATGCAGCGCGACCAGAGCCGCTCGAATGCCGCGTACGTGTCCAGCAAACGGCACACGATGCAAGTCGACAACTACCTGTACGCTCAAGACCTGGCCAAGGAGTGGCGCCGCGGCGAGCGGCGGGCCCGCCGCAACGGCCACCAGCCGCCCTGTGCGCGGGGCAGGGTGTCGCCCGCCAAAACCGCGTCATAAGCTGGGCAGCAACCCGGCGCGCGGCGACCGACCGCAGCAAGGAACCAGCGGACATGAACATCGTTGTGACGGGGGCTGCCGGCGGCATCGGACGGCTGCTGGTAGCGCGCCTGGTCGAGGCCGGTCACCAGATAACGGCCACCGACGTCAGCATCGAGGCTCTGCGGAATGCCGCTGCCGACCTCGCCTGGCCAGAGCAGCGCGTGCAAAGCCTGGCTCACGACGTCACCAGCGGCGCCGCGTGGCAATCGCTGCTGGAGCATGCCGAGCAGCACTGGGGAGGCGTGGACGTACTGGTCAACCTGGCCGGAGTGTTGCGCGTCGAAAGCGTGTGCGAACTGACGGCCGAAGCCGTGGCATTGCAACTCGACGTGAATACGCGGGGAGTGATCCTCGGCACCCAGGCCGCCGCAAGCCGGATGGTTCGCCGTGGGCGCGGGCATGTTATCAACGTGGCCTCGATGGCTGCGCTGGCGCCGGTGCCCGGCATCGCGGTGTACTCGGCCAGCAAGTATGCGGTGCGAGGGTTCTCGCTGGCGGCGGCCCAGGAGTTGGAGCCGCAAGGCGTTCATGTGACTGTCGTCTGTCCCGACGCGGTAGCCACGCCCATGGTCGATTACCAGCTGGACTACCCCGCCGCTGCTCTGACGTTCTCGGGCAGCCGGGTGCTCTCGGCCGACGAAGTGGCGCGGGCCATCGTGCGCTTGCTCGTCAAGCGGCCCCCGTTGGAATTGGCCATCCCGCGGAGTCGCGGCTGGCTGGCGCGGGTGAGCAATCTCTTTCCGCGCGGTTTGCACCGTCGAATCAGCGCGCGGCTGGTGGCCAAGGGGCTTCAGCGGCAACAATCGCTGCGCCAGCGCCGGCCAGAACACTGAGTGCTTGCCAATCGCCGCGCGGGCTAAGGCTGGGGCGGGGCCGATGTACCGGCCGGGGCTGTCTCTGGCGCGCCGGTCAGCACCGATTGATGGGCATGTTGCTCGGCCAAGATGCGCAACAACGTCTGGCGCTGGGTTTCGGTCAGCACCGACATGCCCCGGCGGGCGATTTCCAGTTCGCGCTCAGCATCGCTCATCGCGTGATTTCCCGCAGTGGCCGATGTCAATTGCTCCGCGGGCAGCTTGTAGATCTTTTCCAGTTCGGCAAGCTGCTGTGGGCTGAGCACCAGTCGCTCGGCAATATCGTTTCTGAGCAGTGCTTCGGACTTGGACATCATGCGCAGCAGGTGCTCGGGTGCTTCGCGAATCTTCAGCTTCTTGATCGCCGCCTTGGCGGCCCAGGGCATGTTGGGAATCTTCGGGATCTTTGGAATCTTGGGGAATTTTGGCAGTTTGAATTTCGGGCGTT
>CAZPED010000511.1:0-3482 GCA_964585335.1 uncultured Planctomycetaceae bacterium
TGTCGCAAAAGCTGCACAGCCACGAGATGCCGCCGGAAGACGAGCCGCAGCCCACGCCCGAGGAGCGGCAGAAGATCACCGGGTGGATCGACGCGCAGCTGGCCAAGTTCGATTGCGGCCGCGAACGCGACCCTGGGCGGGTGACCATTCGCCGCCTGAACCGCAACGAATACAATAACACGATCCGCGACCTCTTGGGCATTGATTTCCAGCCGGCCGAGGATTTTCCCTCCGACGACGTCGGCTACGGCTTCGACAACATCGGCGATGTGTTGTCGCTGCCGAACATCCTGCTCGAAAAGTACCTGGCCGCGGCCGAGAAGATAACCGACCGCGCGCTGGGCACCGCGCAAGTCAACCTGGTGACCGGCGAGATTCAAGGCGGCCAGATCCTCGAAGGGGGCTGGCGGATTCTGCCCAGCAAGCTCGAAGTGCGCACCAAGATTCGCATGTTCGGCACGGGCGATTACATGTTCCGCGTCCGCGCCTACGGCGAGCAGGCCGGCGACGAGCCGGTGAAGATGGGGCTCTATCTCGACAACAAGCTGGTTCGCGAGTTCGAGGTCAAAGCCGTCGATGGCCAACCGCAGATCTACGAGGGGTGGCTCACGACCAAGGGCGGCGAGCACACCTACTCGATCGTCTTTCTGAACGACTATTACGAGCCGGAAAAGCCAGGGCCGCACGATCGCAACCTGGTGATCGAGAATCTGGAAGTCATGGGGCCGTATCCGCCCACGGCCCGGGCGCTGATTCCCCGCGAGCACACGCCCGAGGACAAGCTGCTCTTGGCCCGTGAGATCTTCACCGGCTTCATGGCGCGGGCATTCCGTCGTCCGGTGACGACGGCCGAAGTCGACCGGGTGCTCAAGCTGGTGGAAATGGCCGATCGCGATGGCGAAAGTTTTCCATCGGCCGTGGCGCTGGGGGTGCAGGCGGTACTGGTTTCGCCCCATTTTCTGTTCCGCGTCGAGCTGGATCCCGACCCCAGCGATCCCAAGTCGGTGCGAACGATCAACGACTATGAGCTGGCCACGCGGCTGAGCTACTTCCTCTGGAGCAGCATGCCCGACGACGAGCTGTTCGCAGCCGCGCGGTTGGGCACGCTGCGCGAGGCGGACAACCTCGAGCGGCAGGTGCGGCGGATGATTGCCGACCCCAAGTCGCAAGCGCTGGTCGAGAACTTCGCCGGTCAGTGGCTGCAATTGCGAAACCTCAAGACCATCACGCCCGACAAGCAGCAGTATCCTGGCTGGGACGAAGCGCTGCGGTCGGCGATGCAAAAAGAGACCGAGCTGTTTTTCACGGCCGTGATGCGGGAAGATCGCAGCGTGCTGGATTTCATCGACGCGCCCTACACGTTTGTCAACGAACGCCTGGCCCGGCATTACGGCCTTGCCGATGTCAAAGGCGAGGACTTCCGCAAGGTGGTGCTCGACGGCGTCCAGCGCGGCGGCGTGCTCACCCACGCCAGCGTGCTCACGGTCACCTCGAACCCGACCCGCACCTCGCCGGTCAAGCGCGGCAAGTGGGTGCTCGAAAACCTGCTGGGCACGCCGCCACCGCCACCGCCACCCGACGTGCCGCCGCTGGTCGAGGAGCAGGCCGCCGTGAGCGCTGGTTCGTTGCGCGAACGTATGGAGCAGCACCGGGCCAAGCCCGATTGCGCGATCTGCCACAACCGGATGGATCCGCTAGGTTTCGGCCTGGAAAACTACGACGGCATTGGCTCGTGGCGCACGATGGACGGGGCGTTTGCCATCGACCCGGCGGGCGTGCTGCCCAACGGACAATCGTTTGCGGGGCCGGCCGAGCTCAAGCAAGTGCTCCGAGCGCGCCAGGAGGACTTCGTCCGCTGCCTGGCCGAGAAGATGCTTACCTATGGTCTGGGGCGCGGTGTCGAGTATAGTGACAGGTGCACGGTGACCGACATTGCCAAGGCCATGGGCGCCCACGACTTTCGATTCTCCAGCATGATCCAGGCGATCGTGCGCAGCGAACCGTTTCAACAACGCCGAGGCAAAGGAAGCGAGCCATGAACCGAAGCTGGCAAATCTCGCGACGTACGGTACTGCGAGGACTGGGAACCGCCGTGGCTCTGCCGCTGTTGGACGTCATGGCGCCAGCCCTGAGCCGGGCCGCCGAAAAGAAAGCCGCTCCCACGCGGATGGCTTTCATCTACGTGCCCAACGGTAAGCACATGCCCGACTGGACGCCGACGGCCGAGGGCGAGAACTTCGAGTTGCCCTACATCATGCAGCCGCTGCAAGCGGTTAAAAACGACCTGCTCGTCCTCACGGGGCTGGCCCAAGATCATGGCCGGGCCCACGGCGACGGGCCCGGCGATCATGCCCGCGCCTTGTCCAGCTTCCTGACCGGCCAACAGGCCCGCAAGACGCACGGCGCCGACATCAAGGTGGGCGTTTCGGTCGACCAGGTGGCCGCCCGCAAGGTGGGCCAGCGCACCAAGTTCGCCTCGCTCGAATTGGGGTGCGATCGCGGCGCTCAGGCCGGCAATTGCGACTCGGGCTATAGCTGCGCCTACTCGACGAACATCTCTTGGCGCACCGACACGATGCCGCAGGCCAAGGAAATCGATCCGAAGCTGGCCTTCGAGCGGCTGTTTTCGACCGGCAGCGTGGCCGAGCGCAATTCGAAGCGGACGCGGTTCCAGAAGAGCGTTCTCGACTTCGTGCTCGAAGATGCCCGCGACCTGCAAGCCAAGCTCGGCGCCAAGGACCAGCGCAAGCTCGACGAATATCTGAACTCGGTGCGCGAGCTCGAACAGCGGATTGCCCTGGCGGGCCGCGCTCCCGACGCGCCGCTGCCCAACTATCCCGTGCCCGGCGGAATTCCCAAGGACTACGCCGAGCACATTCGGCTGATGTATGACATTCTGCTGCTGGCCTTCCAGGGAGATTTGACCCGCGTGGCCACGTTCGTCGTGGCCAACGAGGGGAGCAACCGGGCATACCCGTTCATCGGCGTGCCCGATGGTCACCACGACTTGTCGCACCACGGCGGCAACGCCGAAAAGCAGCAGAAGATTCGCGAGATCAATCGCTTCCACGTCACTCAGCTGGCTTACTTCCTCGACAAGCTCAAGGCGGCCAACGACGGCGAGCGCTCGCTGCTCGACAACTCGATGGTCTTGTACGGCTCGGGCATCGGCGACGGCAACGCCCATAACCACGACAACCTGCCGATCTTGTTGGCCGGCAGCGGCGGCGGCACGATTCGCACTGGCCGGCACGTCAAATTCGAGAAAGAAACGCCGCTCAACAACTTGTACCTGTCGATGCTCGACCGCATGGATTCCTCGGTCGACGTGCTGGGCGACAGCACGGGGCGGGTCTCGTCGCTCGTGTAAACGGAACGTCCTTGAGCACGACGCGGCAGGCGGAGCCGAATCATGCGGATAATCGAGCGGGGGCTTGCGGCGTGTCTGGCCGCGCTGCTCGTGGCCACGTTCGGCTGCGGCC
>CAZPED010000512.1:0-3470 GCA_964585335.1 uncultured Planctomycetaceae bacterium
CTTGCGCCGCCAGCTTCATTCGCGACGCATACAACAACCGGTTGGCCAAGGCGCGCTGTTCGGCAAACTGAAAGGCATTTTGCTCCGCTGCAATGCGGGCGGTGTCGGTGGCGCGCTGCGCCTCGCGAAGCCAACTAACGTACATCACGGTGGTAAAAACCAGCACGAGCGAGGCCAACAGGCTGACTCCCGCCAGCCCGGCCAATGCCGGCCGCCGCCGCGACCAGTTGACCAGCTGGCGAGTGTGCGTCAGCGGCCGCGCGGCAGTCGTCTTACCCACCATGAACCGCCGCAAATCAGCGGCCAGTTCGCCGGGGTTGGCATAGCGCTGGCCCGGCTGCGTGGCCATGCACTTCAGGCATATGGCCTCGAGGTCGCGCGGCAATTCGCGGCGCAGCACCCGTGGAGCGACGAAGTCCCCCTCGGATACTTTTTTCAGAATCGCCAGATCGCTCTCGCCGCGGAACGCGCGATGCCCGGTCAGCAACTCGTACAACACGACGCCCAAGCCGTATACGTCCGTGGCCGGACCCACCAGGTCGCGCCGCGAGTTGGCCTGTTCGGGCGCCATGTAGGCCGGAGTGCCCAGCAGGGCACCGGTGCGGGTTTCGCCTTGCCACTCCTCGTCGGTCTTGGCCAGGCCAAAGTCCGTCAATTTCGGAACGTAGTTAGACAGTTCGTCGGCCTGCCCGCCGCTGATGCTCGACGTTCGTTTCAGCAGCACGTTGCTGGGCTTGAGATCGCGATGTTGCACCCCCTGCTGATGCGAGTATTGCATCGCTTCGGCCAACGTGCACATGAACGCGGCCACGCTGAAGACCGAAGGAGACGGATGGTCCGCCGCCAGCCATTCGGCCAGCGATCCGCCGTCGCAGTACTCGCTGGCCAGCCAAATGCGGACACCGGCCTCGCCAACTTCGAACACCGTGGCCACATTCGGGTGTTGGAGCCTGCCGGCCGCGCGGGCCTCCTTCAGGAAGCGGAGCCGCAACGACGGCGAGACAATCGCCTCGGGACGTTGCACCTTGAGCGCCACGGTGCGCGCCAGCTTGTCGTCGCGCGCGAGATAGACAATGCCAAAACCGCCCCGGCCAAGTTCGTGCACGATGTTGAACCGGCCGACCACGTCGGGGGCCTGCATCACGTCGGCCTGAGCACGCGGCCAGACACTTTCCAAATAACGCAGGCATTCCTTCGCCTGATCGAGCCGGCTGCCTAGCTCCTCGCTCGATGCGCTGCTGGTCGAAGTGCCGCTCGCCGCACTTTCGCCGGCGGCGAGGTTGGCGTCGTATTCGGCCAGCAGGTCTGCAAAGTCGTCGTCTGATTCGAGGTTGGTCATGGGTGCCGTCCGCGACAGTCACTCGATTGCTGAAATCGACTCACGCACACAATCGCGCCGCTGCTTCCCGATTCCCCAGAGATGTCGTGCTGGCGAACCACCAGCCAGCATAGTTCAGCCGGCCGAGAGCCTACAAACGTCGCCCGTCGTAAAAATAAGCCGCGGGCGCTCGCGCTGGCCCTCTCTCGAATAGGCACCGAAAAACCGCCAACAGGACGCGCCGCGAAAAAAAATATTTAGTCCGGGCCCTGGGGCGGTTAAGGCCGCCGGGGCTCGCCCAGCAAATAGCGCACGCCAGTGGGCTCTTCCAGCTGTTGGCGAAAGCGAATCGCGCTTAAGTCGTCCTTGACGGCCGCCTCGGCCAACAGGGCATAGACGCCGCGGAGCAGTCGCTTGCCCCGGGGATCGAAGTCGGCAAACCGGGCCGCCGGCTGCCGGCGCAGCTGATCGCTCACCAGGCACATCACCAGCGTATTTGGCGGGTCGAAGCCGATACCCGAGGCGGCCGTCCAGGTGCGCACGTTTCCCAGCAGTGGCCGCATCACGGAATTCGGCTCGGGACTGTGCACGGCGCCCAAGAAGTGCCCCAGCTCGTGTACCAGCAGCTCCACTCGCTCTTTTTCCGAATTCCGGGTGACGCGCTCGCGCACCAGCAAGTGCGTGTGCAAAGGGCCGCGCGTGCCGCCCAGATGGCGATCTTCGAACGTGCGGACTTTGCCGGTAAAGCCAATGGCCAGTCGCGCGGCACCAGGGCTGGTCACCCGCTCGAACTGCGAAAGCGCGGTCTCGAAATTGGTTACTTCGTCGGCCAGATGCCAGGGCTCGACCGCGGCGATCTGAAACTCGACAAAGCAGTGCCCGGCAAAGATTCGCGACACCTCGTCAAACCGCCGCCGCAGCGAAGAGTCCCACTGCGCCGCGGAAATGCCGGGCGTTTCGTCGAAGAACAGCTTGACCGGAATGATGACGTTCGCTGGCGGCTTGGACCGCCCAGCGGGCGCCGCGGGCCGCGCTGCCGCGTTGCTTTCCGCAGTCGGTTCGAGCGTGAGGGCAATTTGACCGAGCTCGATGCCGCCGCGCGGCAAGCCGCCGAAGTAATAAATACACAATGGCTCGATGCGCGACTCGCTTTGGCGCCCCGCCGCCGTGTAGCGCATTTGAACGGGCGCCAGCAGGGGTATCGGTCGGCAGTCGCCCGGGTTGAGCTGCAATTGAACCTCGTCGACCTGGCAGGTCACCGACACGGGGCTGCGGTTGGCCAGCACGCAGACCGCGACCGCGCCTGTACTGCCGCCAAGGCCCGTCGAGCCCAGCAGCACAACAAGTCGCGCTACGGCGGAACCAGCCTTGAAGCGAGTCGTCGTAAGAGCCATGAGGCCAGCCCAGCGCCAATAGCGTAAAGTCCTGAACGGCGTCGCAAAGCGCACGAAAAACTGATTGTAACCCGGCACGGCCCCCGGGGCGCCCAGTCGGGGTTTGGTGATCGAGCTCCGAGCGTTTGTGCTCGGTGCCTGGCATAAGGCACGCACCGGATTCGTAATGGGACGCTCGGGGGGAATAATATCAGGAAATTTCAGCGAATTTGTGTCCTGACCAGCCCACTTCCACGCCTTAGATACTTAGAGCAGCGCGTCGCCGGGCTGCCAGGTCGACGCCAAGCAGGAGTGGAGCGCCATGAATCGCAAGACGGATGAACTTCAGCGCGGCCGGAGCTACGAGCGATTGACGGTCGGCGCAAGCTTATTGCTGTTCGGTTCTTCCATTGTCGCAGTCGCCGTTATAATGTGGTGCATGGGTCGCCCCCAGTAGGCCGGCTCAAGGAAGAGTTCGGCCATCGAAAGCGTCCAAATCGGGCGACTCCCGGCGAAGACACGCGTGGTGGGGGGCGGGTCATTCGTCGCCGCGGCACTCTACCGACAGGCGCGGTCGGCGCAGGCGGACCGCGAGCCGGACGATGCGATTTCTCCGACTGGCTTTGCTGTGCCTGGGCGGTTTTGCCGCCGGCTGCGCTGCCGCCTTTTGGTGGTCAACCGCCTGGCCCGTCACGACCTATGAGCTCTGCCCCGTGGCTCAGGGTCCTTTCGCCCCGGGCCATCCCGGCATGGCCTTGCTGCCGCGCGAGCGCGCGCCC
>CAZPED010000513.1:0-3467 GCA_964585335.1 uncultured Planctomycetaceae bacterium
TGGCGACGCGCTAGCCGACGCCGTCCGGCGGACACGAAATGCCGTCGTCGTCGGGCTCGACCCACGCTACGAACAACTTCCTGAACCGCTGCGAGCCCAGGCGTCGCCCAGTTGGCGGCAACAGGCCGAGGCGTACGTCACGTTTTGTCGGGGTGTGGTCGACGTCGTCGCGCCCCTGGTGCCTGCGGTCAAGCCGCAGGCGGCGTTCTTCGAGCAATTAGGGCCCCCGGGGATGCAGGCGCTGGCCGAGGTAGTGGCCTATGCCCGTTCGCGCGGGCTGCTGGTCATCCTCGACGGCAAGCGCAACGACATTGGCAGCACGGCCACGGCCTATGCCGAGGGCTACCTCGGACGCGAAACGAGCGCCTGGGGGGCCGACTCGCTGACGGTCAGCCCGTACCTGGGCGACGACAGTCTCACGCCGTTTGTCGAAATCGCCCAGCAGCGCGGCGCGGGAATCTTCGTGCTGGTGAAGACGTCGAACCCTGGCGGGCGGACGTTTCAAGACCTGATCGCCGACGGCCAGACCCTCTATCGGCGCGTGGGTGAGCACGTGGAGCAATTGGCCGCGTCAACGGCCGGTCAGTCGGGCTATGGCATCGTGGGGGCGGTCGTCGGCGCGACGTATCCCCAGCAAGCCGTCGAGCTGCGCGGCCTGATGCCGCACAGCTGGTTCCTGGTGCCGGGCTATGGCAGCCAGGGAGCGACGGCCCGCGACGTGGCCGGGGCTTTCGACCCCAATGGTCTGGGCGCGGTGGTCAACAGTTCGCGGGCGATCATCTTTGCCCACGCGCGGCGCGAATATGCCGAGCGGTTTGGCGCGGCACGGTGGCAAGCGGCGGTCGAGGCCGCCACGCGCGAGATGATTGCCGAGCTGGCCGCCGACACGCCCTGCGGCCGACTTGCCCCGGCTTAGAGGCAAGCCGCCGCGGGGACATCGCTTGCCGGTTAGTGCTCGTCGCTGGCGCGCAACCAAGGAGTGATCGTCGGCTCGAATTCGATGATTTCTTCGGGCTTGAAGTAGAGCGCGATTTCGCGGCTGGCGGCCTCGGGGCCATCGGAAGCGTGCACCAGGTTCATCTGGCGGCTGGAGCTGAAGTCGCCGCGGATGGTGCCGGCGGCGGCTTTCAGGCCGCTGGTGGCGCCGAGCATTTCGCGGACGACGCGAATCGCTTCCAGGCCTTCGATGATGCCGGCCACGATCGGTCCGCCGGTGATGAATTGTTCGAGCGTGGGGTACCAGCCCTTGGCCACGTGCTCGGCATAGTGCTGTTTGGCCAGGGCCGGGGTGATGCGCATCATTTTCAGCGCGACGATGTTCAGGCCCTTGTCTTCAAAACGGCTGAGCACCCGGCCGGCCAGTCGGCGTTGAATGCAGTCGGGCTTCAGCAGGATCAACGTACGTTCCATTCCAGCTCTCCAATCGGTGAAGGATGATGCCGGATTGTAGGAAAAACTAGGCGACCCCTCAATCCGACTTGATTGCCGCTGCGGCGGCGCGGCATGAGGCGAATGGCCAGGCTCAAGGAGCCGTCAGCGACTCGGCCGGGCCGATGGCCAGCGTGGTGTTTTGCGAGAGCGGGTAGCGGGCCAGCACGGCCTGAATGTCGTCGCGGGTGACGGCGTCGATGGCGTCCAAGTCGCGCTTGACGGTGCGATACTCGCGCCGCTGCAGCCAGTTCCCCCCCACGTTGAACAGCCGGCCCCGCGGCCGCTCGCTGGAGAGCACCACGCGCGAGTTGATCTTGCTTTTGGCTTGTTGCAACTCGGCCGCAGTAATGCCGTCGCGCTCGGCCTGGGCATAGATGGCGGCGATCTGCTCGAGGTTTTCCTGAGCGTATTGCTGTTCGCAGCTCATGTAGGTCATGAAGATGCCGGCGCCCTGATAGTCGTGATGACTGAGCGAAGCCTGCTCGGCCAGGCCCCGATCGACGAGTGCCCAGTAGAGTCGGCTGCCCGAGTCGTCGCCCAGAATCATACCGAGGATTTTGGCGGCGTAACGGTCGCTGTCGGCGGCTGCTGGGCCGGCCGCAAGCTGCAGCACGTATTCGAGCGTGGCCGTGTCTTTGTGCAAACAGTCAAAACCCTGGTGCGGCGTAGCGGGCAGCACCTTGCGCGGCGCGTCGACGGGTTCCCATCCGCCGCAGATCCGCCGGCAAGTGGCCACCAGGCGCTCGAAGTCGATGCGGCCGGCACCCACCAGCGTGATGTTGCCGGGCGAGTAGCGGCGCTTGAAATACTCGCGCATCGCCTCGACCTTGAGATCGGTGATGCTTTGGATCGAACCCAGCACGCTCTGGCCCAGCGGATGCGCGCCAAAGTAGGCGGCTTTACACTTTTCGTCGGCGCCGAAGGGGGGCTGGTCGTCATACATGCGAATCTCTTCGATGATGACCTGCTTTTCGGTGTTGAAGTCCTCGTCGCGCAGCGAGGGGCGGATAATGTCGGCCAAGAGCGCCGTAGCGCTATCCTGATACTCGGGCAGCACGGCCGCGTAGTAGACCGTGTGCTCTTCGCTGGTATAGGCGTTGTAATGGGCGCCCATGTCGTCGAACTCGCGGTTCACGTCGTCCGCGCTGCGGGTGGGCGTGCCCTTGAACACCATGTGTTCGAGAAAATGGCTCACGCCGGCTACGTCGGCGGTTTCGTCGCGAGCGCCGGTCTGCACGAAGAAGCCGAGCGCGGTCGAATGCGCCTCGGCATTGCACTCGGCCACGATCTCCAGACCGTTGGGAAGCCGTTCTTTAAGAAATTCCACTGGGAACCTCCAAGGGGCGCGGCCCCAGCGTGACGATGGTAAAGTCGCACGGCGGACTGGCGGCCAGATACGCGTTGATGCTCTGGCACGACAGCGCGTCGATGATCTGGCTCAGCTCGTCGAGCGGCCGCACGCGCCCCAGATGGTACCAATCGCGGGCGATCGAGCCGCTACGGGCCGAGCTCGACTCTTGCTGCATGATCAGGCTGCTTTTGATCCGCGCCTTAAGGCGATCGAGCTCGTTGGCCTCGATGCCCTGCGCCAGCCGCACCAATTCGGCCAGCGTGACGTCGAGCGTCTCCTGGGCTCGCTCGGCGCTGGTGCCGGCGTAGCAAAGCACGCTGCCGCGATCGTGCAAGGTGTGCATCGTGGCGTAGACGCTGTAGCAAAGTCCCCGCTTTTCGCGCACTTCGGTAAACAGCCGCGAGCTCATGCCGCCGCTGAGCACGCCCACGGCGCCCCAGGCTTGAAAGTAATCGGGGTGCCGGTAGGGTACGCTCTCGTAGCCAATGCCGATTTGCGTCTGGTTCGACTCGTGATGCGTGTGCGCCCGCTTGGGCAAGGTTGGGCTGGTTGCTGGCAGGGGCGCGGGGCGCGGCGCCCAATCGGCAAACAGTTGACCAACATGTTCCTTGAGCCGCTCCCAATCAACTCGGCCGGCTACGCCCAGAATGGTGCCAGCAGGCTGGTAGGTGCGCTCGTAGAAGCC
>CAZPED010000514.1:0-3454 GCA_964585335.1 uncultured Planctomycetaceae bacterium
ACAGCGGGTCGGAAATCACGCGCTTGAAGTGCCCGCCCAGCAGCTTGCCGTACTTGCCGCTGGTGGCGGCGCGATAGGCAAAGGCGAACTCGGGAAAGAACGGCAGCACCTGGCCGATCATCAGTTGCTTGCCGGCCTTGTCGGCGGCCTGCACCATCCGCGTGGCGTCGGCCGGCGATAGCGCGATCGGCTTTTCGCAGAACACGTGCTTGCCGGCCCGCAGCGCGGCAATGGCCACCGGCGCATGCGCCGCCGGCGGCAGGCAGATGTCGACCAGGTCCACGCGCGGATTGGCCAACATCGCGTCCAGCTCTTCGTACGTATCAATGCCCGACAGATCCATCTGCGTGCCGGCTGGGCCGAAATTGCCCTTGATCGAGCGCCAGTCGCCGGCCAGCCGGGTACGGTCTTTCTCGCACATGGCCACGACCTTGACTCCTTTGAGCCGCTGATAGGCGTGGTAGTGGATCATGCCCATGAAACCGATGCCCGCAATGCCGACGCGAATCATGCTCGCTCGCTCCCGGAAATGACTTTCAGCAAAACAACGCCCTACCCGGGGATATTTCTGCCGGGGAGCTAGACACTATCGGCAACAAGTCGGCCCGATGCAAGCGGCCGTCGAACTGCCCGCCCATTAGGTGTGTTTGTTCACAATCGAGCGGTTTGGCGGGGCTCTGCCGGTGGCAAGGAGCCGCTCGCATGGGTTTGGGGGCCTGACGCGGTGAATCGAATTGCCCGCCGTGCGGCTAACGTAGAGTTGCACGATGCCATTTTCCGATCGCCGGGGCGCACGAGCGGGCCGGCGGCGCGTGTGTCTGTGGGTCGTGGAATTCATGGCGCGAAAAATCGTGCAGCGAATCGAAGCATTCGCCCTGTTCGGCGCGAACTGGTGGCGCGCCGCGCGCGGCAGCTGGCTGCGGGCGTTTGTCGTCGCCGCGGTGGCCGACGTCTTGGCAGTCGCCATGTGGTGGGTGCTGGCTCAGCTGTTATACGGCCAGCCGGCGGTGCCGCCGTTTATCGCGGCCGTGATGGCCTCTGCTTGGTTTGGCGGCTGGCGTGGCGGGTTGTCGGCCGCCGTGCTGGCGGTCGCCTTGGCGCTGACTGCCCAGGTTGGTCCCGGCCCGTTGCCGCTCGACCCGGACGATTTATGGACCTGGTGCGGGGTGTTGCTGACCGTGGGCTTGCTGGTGGGTTGGTTGACCGAGGCGCTGGGGCACGCGCGCCGTCAGGCCGAATCCTGCGAAAGTGCACTGGCGCAGCAGCAGTCGCTGCTACTGGCCGAAGAAGCGGCCCGACGCAAGAGCGATAGCCGGTACTTGCACCTGGTTAACAGCAACTTGTTTGGTGTGGGCGTTGCCGACTTTGCGGGTAAATGCCTCGACAGCAACGACGCGCTATTGCGCATGCTCGGCAACAGCCGCGAGGACCTGGCGGCGGGCCGCATCAGCTGGCGCGAAATGTCGCTGCCCGAGGACGCCGCATCGGACGAGCGCATTCTGGCGCACGTGCGCGCTCATGGGGTTTGCCCGCCGTTTGAAAAATCGATGCTGCACCGCGACGGACATCGCGTGCCGCTGTTGCTGCACCTGGCCGCCGCGCCCGACGATCCAGACTGTCTGGTCACGCTCATCATCGACCTGACGCGGCAAAAACAGGCCGAAGCCGAGCTGCGCGCCAGCCAGGCCCGCTTGCGGCTCCTGCTGGAAGCGGCGCACGAATACGCGTTCTTCGTGGTCGACGTCACTGGCCTGGTAGAAACCTGGAACTCGGGAGCGCAGCGCATCCTGGGCTACACGGGCGATCAGATTATCGGCCACAGCTGCGCGGTCTTCTACGATGCGGCCGAACTGGCGGGCGAGGACCTGGCCGCCCGGCTCGACAAGGCCAGCCGGCAATGTGTGCAGGAGGAAGGCTGGCGGCTGCGGCAAGATGGCACGCGCATCTGGGCCGACTGCGTGCTGGCGCCGATGCGCGGCGAACAGGGGACCTTGCTGGGCTACGCCGTGATCATGCAGGATGTTACCGAGCGCCGCCGCGGCGAAGTGCTGCTGTCTTCGACGCTCAACAACGTCGTCGACGGCATCATTCGCATCGATACCAGCGGCACGGTCGAGGCCTTCAATGCCGCCGCCGAACGCATCTTCGGCTACACCGAGGCTGAAATCGTCGGCCAGAACGTTCAGCGGCTGATGCCCGAGGATTATCGCGGCCGTCACGCGGCATCGCTGGCGCGCTACCAGCAAACCGGCGAAGGACAAATCCTGGGCCGGCCAACGCCCGTGACCGGACTTCGCAAGGACGGCACCACGTTTCCGCTCGAGATCACGATCAGCGAATTCTATCTCTACGGGCAGCCGCACTTCACCGGCGTGGTGCGCGACATCACCGAGCAACGCCGGCTGGAAGAACAGCTGCGACACGCGCAAAAGATGGAAGTCGTCGGGCGATTGGCCGGCGGGGTCGCTCACGACTTCAATAACCTGCTGACCGTGATCCTCAGCTACGGAGAGCTGCTGCTCGACGCGCTGCCGGCCGACGACGCGCTACGAAGCTTCGTCGAGCCGATCAATGAGTCGGGCCGACGGGCCGCCGGTCTGACCCGGCAGCTCTTGGCTTTCAGTCGCCGGGCTGTGCTCGAGTCGCGCCTGATGGACCTCAACGAGGTGGTGCAAGAAACCGAAAAAATGCTGCGCCGCTTGATCGGCGAGGACGTGCTGCTCTCGACCATCCTGGCGCCCAACCTGCCCCGGGTACTGGTCGACCCCGGGCAAATCGGTCAGGTGCTGATGAACCTGGCCATCAATGCCCGCGACGCGATGCCGCAGGGGGGCAAACTGACGATCGAAACCTCGCACGTCGCGATCGACGGCCCTTACGCTGGACAGCGCGAAGTCCCTCCCGGCAGCTACGTGCGACTGACGATCACCGACACGGGCTGCGGCATGGACCACGAGACCTTGAGCCACATCTTCGAACCGTTCTTCACCACCAAACGAGCCGGACAGGGTACGGGGCTGGGGCTGGCCACGGTGTACGGCATCGTTAAGCAGAGCGGCGGGCATATCGACGTCTACAGCGAGGTCGGCCACGGCACGGCCTTTAAATTGTTGTTTCCCGCGGCCGAGGCCGTGCCGCATGTCGACGAGCAGGCCGCCGCGCCGCCGAACCACGCGCATGGCACCGAAACCATTCTGCTGGTCGAGGACGAAACCAGCGTGCGCGACATGGCTTACATCACCCTGCGCAAGCATGGCTACCAGGTGCTGCCAGCCTGCGACGGCCGCGAGGCCTGGCGGATCGTCGAGGAGCAGCGCCCGCGGATCGACCTGGTGCTGTCCGACGTGGTGATGCCACAGCTGAGCGGCCGGCAGTTGGTGGAGCGGCTGCGAGGGCTCATACCCGGGCTGCGTGTGCTGTACATGAGCGGTTATACGGATGACGCCGTCATTCG
>CAZPED010000515.1:0-3449 GCA_964585335.1 uncultured Planctomycetaceae bacterium
AATGACGATGAGCAGCGGTAACAGCGACCGCAGAGTGTTAGCAAGCGAGCGGAGGGTTAAAGAGGGTTGACGATGTTTGCATCGCATGGCGCGTGATATAGAAACTCGGAGCCCGGCGAGGCCCGCCCCCTGCTGTTCGGCAGGCTTCGCTGGGGGCATGATGACCACAACCGGGCGCGTCGTCAATCTCCTTCACGGTCACTCCCCAGGCTTTTTTTGGGGCGCTCGTGGCACATGTCGATCTGCGGAATACCGTTCCCATGAACCTTAGGACCTACAGGTCGATCCGCATGTCGATTCGTGTGCTGAAGGATTTGCCTGGGGCAAGCACGATCAGGTGCGGATCGATTCCGGCCGCCTGAAGCGTGCACGGATCGGGAATCGTCGTGTAGGGCTCGATGCAGACTGCCTCGCGGTGCGGCGGGTTGTAAACCACGCAGGCCACGCATTGGTCGTCGAACGTCATCACCAGCGAGTGCTTGCTCTGGGGATCGAAAACTTTGGCCGTCGCGCGGTGATTCTCAAAATGAACGCCCCCCAGCACGTGGTCGAGCTTCATTGCCGACATGGGCATGCCCGCCGCCAGCTGCTCTACCAGCTCCGGCTTCGACGTTTTTCCAGTCGGCAGCAAGCCTTCCAGGTCCCAATTGGTGCTCACCGGCACGGTCACGCGGCAACTGCCGCCGTCGCTGCCACCCAGCGGCACGCGAAAGTACGGATGCGTGCCGAATCCGAACGGCAGAGGCTTGGTGTCGGGGTTCTCGATCGTGAACTCGCTGATGAGCTGGTTGCCATCCAGGCGATACTCCGCCGTGATCCGAAAATCGGCCGGCCAGTGCTCGAGCAGCTGGGCCTCGTCGACCGAGGCCTGGAATTGCCCACGCACGCGGTCGTCGCGCTGGTCGATCACCCGCCACGGGCGATCGATCACGAAGCCGTGAATCGCATTGCCCAGATTGTCGCCCGCGGTCAGCGGGTACTCGCGCCCCTGGTAGCGAAAGCTGGTGCCGCGAATTCGGCCGGCAAAGGGAAACATCAGCGGTATGCCGCTGCCCGAGGGGCGACCGGCGCCGGCCGTGAAGTCGGGCGCCGCCCACAGCGCTTCGAGCGGACCGCCAGTCGCCTGCACGACGAAGCTGTAACAATTGAAACCGAGGCCTGGCAATACTCGGGCCACGGCTCCGGTTTGGGAACGCAGCGTAATTATCTCGTGAGCCATGGCAGTTCCTGCAAGCGAAATGTATGTGAATCGAAGTTATTGGCCGTTGGAAGTCAATGGTCGAACCGTCGTCACGCGGGGGCCGGATTGGCCCGTGCGCTCGAATCCGTCCCTCGATCGTCGCCGGAGGCGTGCCGCGGTGGTTCGAAGCGGCCGTGCAAACAGCTGCGCGTGCCTGTCATGGCAAGCATCAACAGGCCGACGAGTGCCGCGGAGCGCACGATGTTGCCGTGCTGCCAATCGCCCAGGACAATGCTGACCAGTGTATACATCAATTGCAGCGCCAGCAGCAGCGATGCAGCCAACAGCCCCGTTGCCAGCCAATCGGCACCGAGCAGCTTGCCCTGTAACGGTTCGGGCAATTGCACCATGGTCCACAGGCCAACGGGAACTTGCAGCATGGCCGCGGCCAGCGCCAACGTCGCGCCGCGACGAATGGTCGCCACTGCCGCCGGCATCGCGGCCGCGGGCGTCGCAGCCGCCGACCAGCGGCGTGACGCCAGCAGCATTACGGCCACGCCCGCTACGACGGCCGCTGACAGCCAGACGTGCACGACGCGCGACACCACCTCGCCGTCGAGCAGCAGCCGCCAGTAGCCGGCGCGGTCGACTACTTGCCCCCACATTTCCGGCCGGGCATCGATGACGGCAATGATGGCAAACAACGCCGGAAAGTGCACCATCAGGTTCAGCGACGCCGCGATCGCCAGCAACCGGTGCACGTAGCGGCGGCCAGATAACGCCCGCCAGAAGCGCAAATACGCCAGCATGCACGCCAGGTAGAACAACAACTCGCCCAGTGAAAACCAAATGCGGCTGCGCGGCAGCACCGCGATGGCCTCGAAGTAGTCGGTATCGCGGCGTCCCCAGCGAATAGCCAACAGCACGGCCCCCAGCGCCACGCCGACGTTAAACAGTGCGAGCGACAGTCGTGCCAGGGCGCAGGCCGATTGCTCCGACTCCTCGTCGCCCCCGCGGCCGGCCAGCCACTCGAGCCACACGCTCACGAGCGGGCCGGCCATCGCCATGTCGACGGCCACCAGGTGCAGCGTCATTAATACGGCCACGAGCAGCGGGATCACAGTGGCTTGTTTCCTCGAGGCACAACTTGACCGGGCGTGTCGACCAGCGACGCGCGGCCTGACAACAAAAAAGGCTCCGTGCCGCCATCCTTCGTGGTCAGGATAGCAGCACGGAGCCAAAATGGAAAACGGCGCCGCGGCGCCGCGCGCGATTAGGAGTTACCCACCAATTGCGCCAGTTTTTCCAGCGCGCCGCGGGCGGCTTCGATGCTGCCCAGCCGCTCGACCAGTTCCTTGGCTGCCACCAGGTGGTCGAAAGAAACCGCCGAGACGACGACCGTGCGGCTGCCGGGCCGTGCTCCTTTTTTGCGCAACGTGCTGACCTGCGCGGGAGTGACCTTGATGCCGCGATCGGCCAGCGCCGCCACAACGTCGCGGGGACGGGCGGCCAGGCCCAGCCGGTCGAACATCAGGCGAATGGCGTTGGCCTTGCTGCCATGACCATTCGTCCGGGCACTGCGCTTGCGGCCGCTAGTTTTGCCGCGTCCGTACTTGATCTTGTTGATGAGCGCATCAGAGGCCTTCACTCCGCGTTCGTCCAAGACTGCCCGAATCTCCTTGACGGTAGCTTTGGGTTGGGCATGCAAGACTTCGCGAATCACGTCGCTACGGTTGGCGACAGGTGCGGCCGGTTTCTTCTTAGCCAAGGGTCGATACCTCCGATACGGATGAAGCCACTTAACACGTGGTATGTGTAATTAACTAGCATACGAACAGAGGCGCAGCGCGCAAAGTATTAGTCACGCGCTTGCGCCCTGGCGCTAAAGTAGCGCACGGCCGTGGGGGTAAGAGTGGACTGCGCCCCAACGTACCCCAGCGGATGGGTGTTGACGTTGCATTCTGTAATAGGGTGGGCACGCGCCATTGTCCGTGAAAACGCGCTCGCTGCGCTAAGCGACCATGCGCCCCGTGAAAACACCCAAGAGCATTGAGCCCAACCGTGTCGCGTGCGCTTAAGGAGCGGCGTTCCCCCGGTGGTGGGAGAAAAAATCTCAAATTTCTTGAAGCGCCGGGTCGTGGTAGTCGCCGCCGGCGACCCACACGGGGTGGTCCCGGGGCGGGCCGCGGGGCGAGGATCTCTTGGACAGCTGGCGAGCGACCGCTAGACTTGAGGGCTGGCGCGGGCGATTAGCTCAGTTGGTTAGAGC
>CAZPED010000516.1:0-3447 GCA_964585335.1 uncultured Planctomycetaceae bacterium
GCCCAAATTACCCGGCGACATCGAAATGCCCGAGATCCCCGATGTCGACGCATTGCTCAAGTCGGCCGGAGTCAGCAAGAGCGCGCCGGCAAAAGGGGGCAAGAAGTCTCCGGCGGCCGCCGGCGCTGGTGGAGCGGTGAAAGTTGCCGAACTGCCAATGCCCGACGACGCCACGAGCATCGAGTACGAACCGATCACCAAGATGATCGACGTGGCCAGTCCGCAGAATGTCAAAGCGGTCGCCGAGTTCTTTGCCAGCGCCCTGAAGGAGCGCGGCTGGACCGGCGCGCCGGGCCTGACGACCGACGACAGCGCAATTCTGAAATTCAGCAAAGGCGCGGCGAGTCTGACAGTTTTTGTCAATCGCGCCGATGACGGTTCCGAGGTCAAGCTGATCTCGAAGGGGCTCGACTGGACCGAATTGCCCACGTCGAAGGCCGCGGCCAAACCTACTACCACGCCGCCGCGCAAGCCGGCCGTGGCCATGAGAAACAAGCCCACGGCCGACGACCAGCCCGCCCCTGCCCTGCCCGCCGCGGCGCCTGCCAAGCGCATCGCCCCCGAACAGCAAAAACAGGCCCAAGCCGCTTTGCACGTCACGGGCAAAGTCCACAAGCTGCAATACGGCGTGGCCTACCAGGTCACGTCGGGCGATGAAACCACGACCGAGGTCTTGTTGGCCACCAAGCCGATCTCGGTCGAGAAGCTCGTCGCGCTGCTGCGCGCGGGTAAAGATGGCAGCGACGCGGTCGGCTTCGACCCTAACCTGCGGCTGCGATTCAACGCGGCTGGCGAGCTCGACTATCTGTTCATGTATGCCGATGGGTTGTCGATCAATCGCGGCAGTCCCAGCCAGGAGTCCATTCAGTCGGAGATCGCGGTGCAAGACGGCCGCGCCAAGGGCAAAGCGGTCATGCCCAAGGACGAGGACTTTTTCGAGCAGAAGTTTCGCATCGATGCGGCGTTCGATGCTCCCTTGGTTTCGGGTGCCAGCGAGCCGGGTGGCGCCCCGAGCGACGAGCCCCTGGTGGGCGAGGATGCCGATGGCCTGCCCGTTCCGGTCACGGCGTCGAACCGCTCGACCGTTGGCAGCCGTTACCGGAAATCACTCGAGGCTTCGCTAACCGCGCCGCTGGCCAAGGTAGTCGACTTCTACCGCCGCGAACTGACGAGTCGCGGCTGGCAGGAAGACGCCGCGGCGGCCAAAGTCAGCGACAGCAGCGCCGACCTGGCCTTCAAAGGTTCAGAGGGTTCGCTGGTCTTGCACCTGGCAAGCTCTGGCGACGACGTGGCAATCAAGCTGGCGGCCCGCTATCCGGCCAAGGCAAAAGCCGGCGGCGTATTGCCTCAGCCGGGTAAGGCGCGACTGATCCTCGGCAACGCCACGCCCAAGGGAGTTGTCATCTCGATCAACGGCCAGGATTACAAAGTGGCCGGCGGCGTGGGGGCCAAGGATCCTAAAGACGGCACGTCGCTGCACGTGCTGCCCGGCAAATACACCTGCACGATCAAGGTGCCGGGCCAGCCCGACAAGAAAGAAACCATCAAGCTCGGCGTCGACGAAACCTGGGGCGTAATCGTCTTGCCGACGGGCGGCTACTTTGCCGACCAAGTGTACTGATTCGACGCGGCTTCTCTCACGGGCTAAATCATCAGGCGCCGCGCGGGCCGACCTAGTGTGCGTGCTGCGCCGCCCCCGCGATTGCGCCAGCCACGACCGTCTCGCCGAGCGTTTCGCCATAGAAGCTAACGCTCGATTCGTAGCCGCCACGGCGATATTCGTCGGCCGGCAACATGTAGCTGATCCACACGTCGGCCAGTCCGCCAATCGTTGGATATTTGACCTCCGTCAGCCGGGCGGCTTCAGCCTTGATTTTCAGCCCCAGCGACGCGGCCATCTCGCCGGGAATGCCGACGATCAGCAAATCCCCTAGCCGCAGCGACACGCTATCGACCTCGCCCGGAAACAGCTTGGGCAGCATCTTGCGAAACAGGTCCTCGCTGAGCCCATACTCGGCGCCGCCGGTCTTCATGAAGTCGGGATGCCAGGTGCGTTCGGGCAGCTTGATCGGCTGCGTATGGTAGCCAAACGCCACGTCGCGCGTCACAGGAGTCTGCTGCCACTGCTTCCAACACACAATGCCCAGCTCGCGCCCGTAGTGCTCGGCTCGCTCCCAGCGGCTGGAACCAGCGTCGGCTCGGCTGATCGGGGCTTGATCTCCCTCGGCCCCGTTGTAGTACATCGCCGTGACGCCGCTTCCTACCAGCGACTCAATGGTCCGCTGCATATGTCCGGGCCAATCGCCCGAAAACCACATGTCGTCGCCCGACATGAACGTCGGATGTGCCGTGAAGTTGACCAACACCGCCAGCGGCTTGCCCTGCTCCGTATCAATTCGGGTCAGCGTCAGCTGCTTGTCGATGATCGGCCCGTTGCGCCGGTTACGATTCCAACCCTCGATTTCCACGCGCGAGGTGCCTACTTTCACTGGCGTCAGTTGCCGCCCGGCATCTTGCACCACCCGCACCAGCCGGTCGAGCACGAAGTCGTAAACCCGCTGGCTGAAGATGCCAATCTGCGGCACGGCAAACGTGTTGGCCGGATTCAGCGCGTTCATTTCGATGCTGGTATGCGAATGGCTCGGCAGCAGCATCAGTTGGTCTTTCGTCCAACCATCGGCTGCCAGCCGCTCGATCATGGCCGGCTTGATCGGGGGCGGAAAGCCCAGCGTGTCGACCGTGACCAGGGCGAACTTCTGCTTGCCCGAGACCACGACCAGGGCCTTGGCGAACACCCGATCGTGCACGCCCTCGGCAGGCCGGTTCATCCGCTCGCCGTACCCGCCCAGCGGCGTAGCCAGGTCGAGCGGCGGCGTCAGGTCGATGCGGGCCACCCCGGCCTGTAATTCCGCGGCCCGAACTGTGCCGGCAACAGCCAGCGCGATCACTACCGCCACCGCCAAGAACCATGCCTTACCTGCGCCCGCGAAACGTAGCGATAGCTTCCGCATGATTGACAACCTCGTTGGAACGTGTCGCCTGGAAGTTGAAGCGCGCGGTCGCCGTCGGGTTTGGCAGCGCCACGCACCCCAGGAGTATCGCTGCGCGCCGGGCGACTTACCAGCCCCGAGCGAGCGTTAGAACGGGCACGCCGACGACCAGCGCATCGCCTGGCCGGTGCCCGGGTGCTCGATAGCCAGTTCGGCGGCGTGCAACAGCAGCCGGCCTGCCAAATCGCGCACATCATCGGGCGCATAAAGATTGTCGCCGAGGATCGGATGCCCCATAGCGGCCAAATGAATCCGGATCTGGTGCGACCGGCCGGTGAGCGGCTGAAGGGCCAGCCGGCTGCGGTCGGAGCCACGCTGGAGCAACTGCCAGCGCGTTTGGGCCGGTCGCCCCCATTGATGATCGACCATGTGCCGCGGCGGATGGTCAAAGTCCTTG
>CAZPED010000517.1:0-3442 GCA_964585335.1 uncultured Planctomycetaceae bacterium
CACCCATTTGATCGACACACACGACGATCACGTGATCGACCCGGTCTGGCAGCTCTATCAGCGGGCCCACCAGCTCACCGGCGGCGTCTCGACGCTGCTGGAATGGGATGCTCGCATCCCAGAGTTTCCAGTGGTACACGCCGAGGTGCTTAAAGCGCGGCAGTACATGGGTGAGCAGTTGGCGCCGCCTTCTGAGCCGGTTTCGCCAGCCCCCATGCCCGCTTCGTCCGCGCCGCGGGCGAGCGGCCATGCGCGGGGTGTTTCCAATCCCATCGCCTACATCGTGGGTGATATCACGTGAGCGTTCCCCGGCAGCCATTGGCCCAAATCCAACGCTGGATGCAGAGCGTGATCACGCATCCGGGCGGTGTGGCCGAAGGTGTCGATTCGCCGGCGGCCCGACAACATCTGCCAGTCACGCTCGGCGAGCTTGATCAGGTGATTGCCCCTTCCCGGGCGCTCGACAGCGCCACCCGGCTCGAGATCTACGTCGACGCTTATTTCGAGCGCCTGCTCGAGTGTTTGCGCGAGGAGTTTCTGGCCACGGCTCACCTGCTGGGAGACGATCTGTTCCACGGCGTGGCGTTTGGCTATCTGCAGCAATACCCCTCGCGGTCCTACACGCTCAACCAGCTTGGCGCGCTATTCCCCAAGTTTCTGGGCGAATCTCGTCTGCACGCGCACGGCGCCCCCGACGGCGCCCCGGCTGGTTGGGCCGATTTCGTGATCGAGCTGGCCGCGTTCGAACGCTCGCAGCGCGAAGTGTTCGACGGCCCTGGCATCGAGCGGCAAGGGGCCACCGACCTGACCGCGCTGCGCGATTGTTCGCCGGAACAATGGCAGCAACTGCGGCTGATGCTCGCTCCTTGCCTGCGCTTGCATCGCTTCGAGTTTGCCGTCGACGCTTACTGGACGAGCGTCCGCCAGGAACAGACGCCCCCGGCCATCGTGCCCGAGCCGGTGCTGCTGGCGATCCATCGCCGTGAGTACACGATTGAACGCCACCGGCTCAACGGCCCGCAGTTTCAGCTCCTCGCGGAGCTGGCGGCAGGCCGGTCGCTAGCCGAGGCCATGGTGCGCACCGCCGAGCGGTATGCGACCGACGCACCCGGCTGGGAGCAGTATCTCGGCGCGTGGTTTCAGTTTTGGGGCAGCCGCGGCTTTTTCAGCGGCGCCCGCTTGGATTAATCCGCCGGCCCCTGGTCAATGGGCCAGCGGTTCCCAATCCCCCGCGAATTGCCGGAATATTCCGGCTCAAATCTTCGCGCGGCGCTGCCGTCGACCGAATGCCATCAGGCCCAGGGCCGCCACGGCCAGCAGGACCAGGCTGCCCGGTTCGGGCACGGCGTTGATGATCACGTCGTCGAGGACCAACTCGGTGGTGAAATTCGATCCGCCGTAGGGGCTCAGGTCGAAATGGCCCCAGTTGATGAAGTTGATGTCGACTGGCAGCAACGGATTGAGCGGCGTGAAGGTGAACTCATACAGGTGCGAGGTGCCGAACCCGTTGCCAATGCCATTGGGCACGGTGAGCCACTGAATCGGGTCACCAGCCAGCACGTTGGTCACTTGCAGGCCGAAAATGCCGCGTTCGGTAAACTGCTGGCCATTGACGGCCCCTTCGCCAGAGACCCAAAACGAGAAGTTGTAGACTGGCGCGGGCGCGGCCGGGGTGTTGATCGTTTGCGACAGGATCACCGGCGAACTGGCAAAGAAGTTCGTGAATGACGGCGCCGAGGGGAACGATACCGTGCCATTGGGATGAAACGTCGGCGGTTGGCTCACCAGCACGGGCGCCCCATTGCCAAAGTACAAGGCCGCGTTGCCGTCGGGCAGGCCGGCGCTGCCTTGAATCGACTGAGGCACTGTAGCGTCGTTGCCCCACAGTGCATACGACGAGGGCGCGCCGGAACTTGTCCAGCCGGGGGGCACGGCGAAGGGCGTCAGCGTGGTGCCCGAAGCCCAGTAGAGCAAATTGGCCGTGCCGCTGGGAGGCGCGCCGGTTTCAAAGCTGCCATTGTTGACCAGGTTGCCCGAATGCGTGGTGCCCAGTGCCGTCGTGATGGTTAGAGACGCCCAGGCCGCTGGGCCAACAGCGCAAGCCACGATCAGGGCCGCGCAACGAAAAGTGACTCGTAAAATTCGTTTCATGAGCTGCTCCCGCACGAAGAGTAGTCGGCTGCCCGACGGCTCGCGATGCCGCTTCGCGACGAGCTGAAACGTCGGGCGAATCGAACGCGCCCGGGACGTAACCGGGGCGAGTTAATGGGCAATTGTAACTATGGTTGTGGCAATTCGCCTTCGATTTTGTGAAAACGACCGTCTTTTTTCTTGGTTGCGGCGACACTTGCTCGGGCCGTCCGTTCCTCTGGCCATGAGGTCGCGGCAGGATCTTCCAAGAAATTCGGTTCTGTGGGGAATAACTCTTACGCCGAAGAGCGAACGTACAGATCAACATGCTCTCGGAGGCCGTTTGCCCCTGGGCCAAAAGCGGGGCTGCGGGCCTGACGAGGGAGCATCTTGAACGAGCTCGCTGAGTGGGTTGTTCGCGTGCCGCCAGGGCAAGCGTCGCTGCATGCGCAGACGACGTGGCGGGAGCAGCCGAGCAGTGGCAAAACCGGCCGATTAATCGGCATTTTTCGTTGATTTTGCCAGCCTGCCCCTTGAAAGCGGGTGATCGTTGTGCCTATATGGAAAGACCGTACCTTTCGGCTGCGTCGCCAGGAACCGGCACAGCCCCTAAATTCTCCCGCGTTGACTCTCGGATGATGGTGCCCCTTGGCCGTACTTCTGCGCGGTATTGCGCCCCTGAAGCGGGGTATGCGCGCCGAATTTGCTTTCACCTAGGGCCGCAATCATAATCCGACTTCCCCTTGTAATTTACCGGAATTCCCGAGCTCTCATTCCCTCGATAAGGCCCCTCCTATGGCTATTTGGCACAGCTCATCGGTGCGATCGCGTCGTCGTCAGACCGCCCAGAAGCGTGCGAGTCTGACCGCAGCGCCCGAGAACCTAACGCCCCGCGCCTTGCGGCTCGAGCCATTCGAGGAGCGGCTGCTGTTTGCCATCAATCCAACGCTCGTCGGAATCTACACCAGCGAGGCGACGCTGCTGGCCAATACGCTCTCGAGCGCGCCGCGCGAGCTCACGCTGAAGTTCGATTCCAGCCTCGACGCGTCAACGCTGCTCAAGAACAACGTCTCCAGCATCCAGGTCACGCGCGCGGGCGCCGACAAGACCCTGGGCACGGCCGACGACGTGCTGGTGCCGCCGGCCTACTACGCGATTGGCGACAATCCGAACGAAGTGGTGATTCGCTTCGCCCAGACCGCCCAGCGTCAACCGCTGACCTTGCAAGACGGCACGGTGGTCACCGACACGGCCCTGATCGACCCGTCCACGCCCGACGACCAGTACCGCGTCACGATCTACGGTTCGGGCG
>CAZPED010000518.1:0-3436 GCA_964585335.1 uncultured Planctomycetaceae bacterium
GCCGCGCGCCAGCTGGCGCAGCGTGCACAACGTGATATTTTGGCCCACAGTCATGTCGGCAAACAGGCCCAGTCGCTTGCGGTCTTCAGTCACCAGTGCGATGCCGGCCCGCTTGGCGTCGGCCGGATGCTGGAGCGTGAGCTCCTGGCCATCGAGAGCGATTCGCCCGCGAGGCTGATCGGGGCTGGCGCCAAACAGACATTCGAGCAGCTCGGTCCGGCCGGCGCCCATCAAGCCAGCGATGCCCAGAATTTCGCCTCGGTGCAGCGAAAACGAAATGTCCTCCAATCGCCAGGCCCGGGCGTGGCCCGGCCAAGGCAGCCACAGGCGTTCGACCTCGAGCACTTTGGCGCCCGGTTGCCGCGGCCGTGAGACGTCGGTTTCTTCGATTTCGCGGCCGACCATGGCGTGGGTAATCGTGCGCGGTTGGGCATCGGCGCGCCGCACGACGTCGACCAGCCGGCCGTCGCGCAGCACGGCAATGCGGTCGGCCAGGCGGAACACTTCGTCCATCTTGTGCGAGATGTACAGCACCGTGACCCCGCGGGCACGCAGCCGCTCGATGACGCGAAACAGCCGGGCCACTTCCGACTCGGTGAGCGCGCTGGTGGGTTCGTCCATGATCAGGATTTCAGCCTGCAGCGACAGCGCTTTGGCAATCTCGACCAGCTGTTGATCGCCCACGCGGAGCGTCCGCACGAGTTCTTGCGGATCGATCTGGCATTCGAGCTGACCGAGCAGCTCGCCAGCCTTGCGGTCCATGGCATTCTGGTCGAGCAGGCCCAGCGAGGTGCGCAGCTCTCGGCCCAGAAAGATATTGGCCGCCGCCGACAAGGTTTCGACGAGGTTCAGCTCCTGGTGAATGATGCTCACGCCGTGGCGTTCCGCGTCGCGGGTGCTGCGGAAGCGCGTCGTGCGACCGCGCAGCTCGATGTCGCCGTCGTACTCGGTGATCACCCCGGCCAGGATCTTCATCAGCGTGCTCTTGCCGGCGCCATTCTCGCCGACAATCGCCAGCAGCTCGCCGCTGATAACGTCGAGAGATACGTCGGCCAGCGCCAATACGCCGGGATAACGCATTGACACGCCGCGGATGCTGAACAGCGGTGTGCTCGACATGGTACGGCCTTTACTGCGAGCGCGCGCCGCGCTTGCGCGCAGCTTGCCGTTCGACGAGGCCAATGAAGGCTAGCCCCAGGAGCGAAATGCCGAAGACGATCGCTCCGGCCTGCTTGCCCACCATGATGGTCGTCAGCGTGCCGGCAAACAGCGAGAGAATGCCGATGGCCGCCGTTCCCAGCGCGCCGGTGAAGAACTGCTTGCCTGAGGCGCGACTGGCCTGGCGCAATTCGTTGAAGGCCACGGCCAGCACGACGAGAAAACCGACGATAATGCCTTCGTAATCGTCGGCGCCGACCTTGACGATCTTGGCAACCGAGTCGATGACCATCCGCAAGAACAGCACGCCCAGCATCGTGCCGGGAATCAGGCCAACGCCCCCTTGCAGGCTGCAGCCGCCGACCACGGCCGCCGCGATGGCGTTCAGCTCGTAGCCCCGCCCCTGCACCTGCGGGTTGGCGGTGCCAACCTCGGCCGTGTAAAGAATTCCCGCGATCGACGCCGTCATCGCTCCCAGGCAATAGGCCAGCCATTTAAGATGATCAGTCCGGATGCCGCTCAACCGCGCTGCGGCTTCGTTGCCACCCATGGCATACAGATGTCGGCCGACAACGGTCCGGCTCATCAGCACCCAGGCTGCCAGGCTGAGCACCAGAAAAATGCCCAGCGGTATCCACCAGGTGGTGCCTAAGCGGCTGAATGCCGGGTCGTTGATGTAGATTTGCGTCGTCTGGCCAGTCTTGGTCAGCGAGGCCGTCACTTCCTGGACGAACACTCGTGCCAGGCTGCGCAATCCCACCAGCGAAGCCAGCGTGGCCACGAACGGGGGCAGTCCCACCATGGTGATCAACCAGGCGTGCAGCGTGCCGATCAAGAACCCGACGGCCAGCGTGCCCGCGATCGCCACGGCGAAAATGCCGGGGCCCAGGTTGTCGGTAACCGGCGCACCCGATTCGTCGACAGGGGCCAGCGCCAGCATGATGGCCGCGCAAACCGAACCGCTCATGGCAATGACCGATCCGCTGGACAGGTCAATGCCGCCCGAGATGATCACGATCGCCGCGCCTAGGGCAAACACCCCCAGCAGCGACGTTTGCCGCAGGATCTCTTGGGCGTTCTGCAGCGGCTTTTCGCGGTAGGCGTCGCTGAACAGCGTGGTCATCAGCACCACGGCCAGAATGGCGGCCAGCAACCCCAACTCGCTGGAGTGCTTGCGCGCCAATTGCCGCCAGGGGCTGACCGAGTCGCCGTCGAGCGCGGGCATCATGATCCGGTCAGGTTATGCTCGGATAACCACTTCTTGAACGCGCTCAGCGAAAGAAACTCGGTCGAGGGCGCGAACATCTCGGCCTTGAGCGGGGAGCCGCTGTCGGGATGCACCACGCGCAATCCCGTGACCAGCAGGTCGCCGTCGGGCTCGTTGAAGGCCTTGGTTTCCGGATCGTAGGCCGGAAACATTTCGTGAATGGTTTGCTGGTCCCCTTCGACGAGCGCCTTCATCAGCCGCGTGCCGCGGTAGCCCATGTCGTAAGGGTTCTGCACGACCATGGCGTCGATATTGCCGTCGGCCATGTGGCCGATGGCCTTGGGCGCCGCGTCGAAAACGACGATCGTGGTCTTGTCGCGCAGCGAGCGCTGCTTGACCACTTCGGCAATCGCGTGGGCGTTATAGGCCCAAATGCCCACCAGCACGTCGAGGTCGGGATGGCGGTCGAGCGCGTCCTTAACGTTCTTCATGGCAACGCTCAGATCCATGTCGTCGCCCAAGTTTTCCACCTGCTCGAACTTGCTGCCAGCCCCCTCGGCAAAGCCAGCGATGCGTTCGATGGCGTTGGCCGCTCCTTTCAGGCCCACGAACGTGGCGTACTTGCCGCCTGGCGGGCGAATGCCGGCGGCGGCTTTGCCCAGTTCCTGGCCCCCCAGCACGTTGTCGGTGCCCAGGTAGGCAAACCGCGAGCCGCGGCTGGCCTTGCGATCGACGTCCGAGTCGACGGCAATCACCTTGATGCCCGCCTGCTGGCACTCGTCCATCGCCTTGGCGATGGCCAGGTTCTTGGCATCGGTGACCGACACGGCCACGGCCGCGATGTCCGATTGGTTCGCGTATTGCCGCAGCCGATCGACCTGTCCCTTGGGCGTGCCGTCGTTGACATCCATCACGGTGCGCAAGCCAGCGGCCGCGAGGTTAAAGTCCTTTTCGGCGTCCTGCATGCCCGCGCGCATGGCGTCCCAAAACGGATCGGCGCCGTTGGTCAGCAGAATCACGCGTTTGGCGCCGGCGGACTTGCCGTCGGCCGAGCCGGCGCTATCGCGGCTC
>CAZPED010000519.1:0-3434 GCA_964585335.1 uncultured Planctomycetaceae bacterium
CGCGCCCGACACCCTCCGTCCCTCCGCCCACCAACCCACCCACTCCCCCTCACCCCTACGGACCGCGCCCGATCCACGCGCTCGCCGATCGCATCGGCTCGCACGTCTACCAGGTGAACGGTCAAATCTATCTGGTGCATGCCACGCAAGTTGGCGCCAACTCGGCCATCCAATGGATGCGCATCGACGAGCAAACCAACCAGGTACTCGAACAGGGAACGTTCAGCGATCCCAATTTCGATTACTACCAGGCATCGATTGCCGCCAATGCTCAGGGCGATATCGTGATCGCTCTTACCCGCTCGGGGCTGGGGGCCGGTGGCAATATCAGCAACTATGCCATCGTGGGTCACACGGCCGGCGGCCTAACCACGTTTGCCGCGCCGCTGTTGCTCAAGGCCAGCTCGGTCAACAATTATCACTATTTGAGTGACCGATTTGGCGACTATACGACTACGGTGGTCGATCCCAGCAATCCGTACATTTTTTGGACGTTCAACCAGTTTGCCGTAACCAACAACCAGTGGGGCACGCAAATCTCACAGATCGTCGTGCCGGAGCCCAGCAGCCTGATCCTGGGGCTGGCAGCCGTGGTCGCCCTGGCCCTCGCGGGCCGGCGCCAACTTCGCGCCGGTCGCTCGGCGCGGTAGGCTGGCTGTCTTTCGGAAAGCGGTTGCGGCATGGCGCGGGACAGACACGATCGCGAAGACTTGTTGGCCGAGGCCAAGGCGCTCGTCGAGCGCATCGCCCTGCGGTCTGCCGGCTTCGACGCGGAAATCGTCGTCGGGTTTCGGTCCGACCATAGTGCCAGCTTCTACTTCGGCCAGGACCGCGTTTATCAGTTCACGTCTGATGGCAGGTTGCGCCGCGCCTTCGTGGGCCAGCTGCTCTATAAGGCCGAGCAAGGCCGTCTCGTGGCTCTGCAGCGCGAGCCGAGCGCCGAAGCCGTGTTGATGATTCGCCGCGATCTCGATGCCGCCGAACAGGCAGGATTTCTAGGCGCCATGCAAGCGGACCTCGAAACGCTGCATCACGCGCTAGCGAAGCAGCACTACGAAGTCATCGGTCAACAACCGGCCGATGGCGACCTGCCGGCCCGGATCTGTTGCTGGCTCGACGAGTTCGACGGCCGATTCGAGATTGCCGACTCGCCGCGCGCCGCCTGACGCGTCGGCTGCGGGATTAGCACCGCACTGGCAACGCAACGACCTTGGCTTCGACACCGCCGACAGTCAGCTCTTGGCCAGGTACGTTGTTCCCGCGACGCACATAGGCCAGCGCCAGCGCCGCCGCGAGCCGCGGCGAGTAGGTCGCCGAAGTGACGTGTCCGACGGTTTGACCTTCCTGGGTGATTTCGCTGCCCGCCGCGGGAGGCGCCATGCTGTCCAGGCCGACGCCGACAAGCGATTTGTTGACGTGACCCAGCGCGTCGATGCGAGCCACGGTCTCCTGTCCCAAATAACAGCCTTTGACGAAGCTGATGGCCTGGGCGTCGCGCGCCAGCTCTTGCGGCAGATTGGCATCGGTCAAATCGACGCCATACCAGGGAAAGCCCCATTCGATGCGGGCCGCCTCGAAGGCCTTGCGACCGGACGGCTGCCAGCCCGCTTCGGCTAGCTTCGCGCAAACCGTGGGCAGGCTCTCGATGCAGGCACTGATCAGCAAGTCGGTCGAGCTGATCAGGCTGGCGCGGCGGAGCCAAACGGGTACGCCGGCCAATTGGCAGCGGGCGTTGGCCAACGGCTCGGCGGCCAGCGCGGTTTCGGCCAAGTGCTCCACGCGCTCGATGGCCGCGCCACTTACCAGCAACTCGCCCCACCGCGCGCTGCGATCGTGCAGCTCAACCTGCTCGCACACCAGGTAATGGTCGAGGTGTTTGAGTAGGCGCTCGTTTTGTTCCTCGACGGTGTCCAGCACCAGTGATTCGTCGCCAACGTAGATCAGCCCATGGCCCAGGGTTTTGCCTTGGACGGTGGTGAAAAACGCTTCGCGACCAGTGCCCGGCGCCAGCCGCCGCACTTCGTTGGTGCACAAGTTATGCAGAAAACTGGCCCGATCGGCGCCAGTCAGCTCAATCTGGGTGCGCGGCAGCTCGTGCCAGGCGGTTCCGGCCAGCAATCTCCGATAGGTTTCAATCCACGCCGGGGGCGTTTCTGCCGGGGCGTTCATCGGCGCGACTTTCGTTTGGCGGTGGCTACATCGGTATTAACCTCGCCCGGCGGACTGGCAATCGCCAGTTGCGCGTTGCCCAGCACGGTGCACGAGTCGTAGCGGCTGGCGACGCGCGACAATTGGTCGGCCGCCAGCGGCAGCAAGCCCAGGTCCTCGACCAGCTCATCATCGAGCCGGCTGACCAGGTAGACCTTGCCGCGCCGCAGCGCGTGGATGAGTTGGATGGCCGCCGCGGCATCGGGAAAATGTCCGCGGTCGACGTCGGCCGCCAACTCGTCGAGGTCTTCGGCGCCGACCAGATGCTGCATGGCCGGCCCCAAGGGCTCGTTCAATTCGGTACAAAGCACGACCGAGCCGTTGTTGCGCAGAACACGGTCGGCGGCCGCGAGCGCGCGCGCCACGTTGTCCCAGCTCTGGTCGGCGGCCTGGCCGGCGATAGTGGCAATTACCAGGTCGGCCCGGCGGGGCACCTCGTAACTCCACGCCTCGGCAAACAGCCGGTTGCCGTCTTTGGCCACGACGTCGGGCGTGCCGGCCAGCACGTGCAGCACTTCCTCGTCAGCCCCGGGTACGACTTGCACGGTGAATTGCATTCCCAGCAGCCAGCCGACTTCGTTCGATTGATTGTGCAACTTGTGTTGCTGACTGGCTTCGCCCGACTTGGCGTCGCGGTAGCGGTCGAGTTGAGCCACGTCCGAAAACGTCGGAAACAAGCTGGAGTGCACGCCGTAGTAGCCCAGCGCCCCCTCGAGCCTGAGGCAACCGATGGGCACCACCAGGTCGGCCTCGTGCAACAGCCGATTCACGTAGATCGGCCTGGCCCCAGCATCGGCCGCCAGGTACGACAGCGTCTCGCGCCGGGCCGGGTCGTGCACTTCAAGACGCGCCTTGCCTTGGGCTTCGCGCGGCAGGGCCGACAGCGGATCAGGTCGGCCGGCCGTCTGGTCTTGTCGGGTTTGCAACAGCACGATGTCTTCGGCCGCGATGCCTGCGGCCAGCAGCGCTCGGACGGTGCGACCGACGATTGTCGCTGCCTGCGGCACGGCCGGGCCCAATGCCAGCACTACCCGGTCGCCGGGGACGACGGATTTTTCCAGCGGCGGCGATTCGCCCAGCGGCCTAGCCAGCACGCGGTCGACCGCTGCCGCCACGTCCTCGACGGGCGTGCCACGGGGCGCATCGCAAATGGCGATGAGCGACTCGGCCGGCACATCCAAGCTGGCAGTCGACGTCGTGCCAAAATGTAATACCCAGTGCATTGC
>CAZPED010000520.1:0-3429 GCA_964585335.1 uncultured Planctomycetaceae bacterium
GTGAAGTCCGGCCGATCCGCGGCCCGGGCCGCCGGGAGATCGGTCACGGCGCGCTGGCCGAGCGGAGCGTCAAGCCCGTGCTGCCGGACGCCGAAAAGTTCCCCTACACCATCCGCATCGTCTCGGACATCCTCGAGTCCAACGGCTCCAGCTCGATGGCCTCGGTGTGCGGTGCGACGCTGGGCCTGATGGCCGCCGGCGTGCCGATCAGCAATCCGGTGGCTGGCATCTCGGTCGGGTTGGTCAAGGAATCGGACCGCTGGGTGCTGCTGACCGACATCATGGGCGACGAGGACCACTTCGGCGACATGGATTTCAAGATCGCCGGCACGCAGAACGGCATCACCGGCATCCAGCTCGACCTGAAGATCAATGGCATCAGCGAGGAGATCATCAAGGCCACGCTGGCTCAAAGCCGCGATGCCCGGATCGAGATTCTCCGCAAGATGCTGACCACGATCTCGCGTCCCAAGTCCGACATATCGATGTGGGCGCCGCGACTGCTCCGCACGCACATTCCGCCGGACAAGATCGGCGCGCTGATCGGTCCGGGCGGCAAGACGATTCGCGGCATCCAGGAATCGACCGGCGCCGTGCTCGAAGTCGAGGACGACGGCACGGTGACGATTGCCAGTGCCGACGGCGAATCGGCCAAGGCCGCGCTGGCCAAGGTCGAGGCGCTGACCGCCACCGTGCAGGTCGGCCGCATCTACTACGGCCGCGTCACCAGCGTGAAGGATTTCGGCGCCTTCGTCGAAATCATTCCCGGCAAGGACGGGCTGTGCCACATCAGCGAGCTGGCCGACGACTACGTGAACAGCGTGGCCGACGTTTGCAGCGTGGGCGATGAAATGACCGTCAAGGTGATTGCCATCGACGAGCAAGACCGCGTCAAGCTCAGCCGCAAGCAGGCCCTGCGCGAACTGGATAAGGCTTCGAGCGAAAGCGTCGAATAGCCTTCGCCGGCGACCGCCGAACATCAAGGAGCGCCCCTGGCCGGCACCGGCTGGCGGGCGCTCCTTGCATTCCCGTCTGTCACTTTGCCACGTTTGACACCATGACAAACACGCCGCACCCGCCCACCGCCGAAGAGGTCAACCAGCGGCTGGTCGCGCAGTACACCGAGATCGCCACGCTGGCCGGCGGCCTGGCGCACGAGATCAAAAACCCGCTGTCGACGATCTGCCTGAACATGGAGCTGCTGGCCGAGGACTTTGCCGAGGCCGAAACCCCGCGCGACCGCCGCGCCGCCGCCAAGATCGCCGTGGTGCAGCGCGAGTGCGGCCGGCTGCAAAACCTGCTCGACGACTTTCTCAGCTTCGCCAAGGTTCGCACCGTGCGGTTCGAGGCCTCGGATCTCAACAAGCAAGTGCAACAGGTCATCGAGTTCTTCGCCCCCAAGGCCCAGGAATCGCACATCGAGCTGATCTGCTATCTCGATCCCGACCTGCCCAGCGTGGTGCTCGATCGCGAGTCGTTTCACGGCGCGCTGATCAACCTGGTGCTCAACGCGCAGCAGGCCATGCCCGAGGGCGGGCAGCTCGTCGTACGCACGCAGCCCACGGTTACCGGCGTGGCGCTCGAGCTGATCGACACCGGCTGCGGCATGGACGAGCACACGGCCCGGCACATTTTCGACGCCTTCTTTTCCACCAAGCCGGGTGGTTCGGGGCTGGGCCTGCCCACCACGCGCAAAGTGATCGAAGCGCACGGCGGGCGGATCAGCGTGCAGAGCGAGGTGGGCCGCGGCACCAAGTTTCTGATCGAGCTGCCGGTGCCGGCCCGCTTGACCGCGCCCGCCGGCAGCCCCTAGCTCCTGGGCCAGTTCATGGGGTATCATCGGCGCCTATGGCCAGCGGACAGTCCAGCACGCGCGTGACCGGCGAGAATGCGCCCGTCCGCGTCCTGATCGTCGACAACGAAGCGCCCCACGCGCAGGCAGTTGCCGAAAGCCTGGAGCGCGTCGCCTACGATTGCACCGTGGCCACCAGCGGGCCCCAGGGCATCAAGGCCATCGACCAGGGCTCGTTCGACGTCGTGATCACCGACCTGGTGATGAACGAAGTCGACGGACTCCAGATCCTGGCCCATACCAAGGACCTGCTCCCCGACGCCGAGGTGATACTGGTCACCGGACACGGCACGGTCCCCTCGGCCGTTACGGCCATGCAACGCGGCGCGTTCAACTACCTGCTCAAGCCGCTCGACCTGGGGCAGCTGCGGGCCGTTACCGACAGGGCCTCGGCCAGCGTCCGCTTGCGGCGGCAAAACGCCGAGTTGAACCGCCGGCTCGACGAAAAATTCGGCTTCGAGGGGGTCATCGGCAACAGCGCCCAGATGCACGAGGTCATCGACCGGCTCAAACGCATCGCCCCCACCGACGCCAGCGTGCTCATTCAGGGGGCGACCGGCACGGGCAAGGAGTTGGTCGCCCAGGCGATTCACCAGAACAGCCCGCGGAAGAACAAGCCCTTCGTGGCGCTCAATTGCGCGGCGCTCAGCGAGAATATTCTGGAGAGCGAGCTGTTCGGGCACGTCCGCGGAGCGTTTACCGACGCCTCGGCCGACCGCGTGGGCAAGTTCGAGTACGCCGACGGCGGCACGCTGTTTCTCGACGAAGTCGGCGACATGCCGATGGCCACGCAAATCAAGCTGTTGCGCGTGCTGGAAAGCAGCGAGATTACGCGGGTTGGTTCGAACGAAGTGATCCAGGTCAACGTGCGGATCCTGTCGGCCACGAACCGCAACCTGGAAGAGTCGATTGCCGCGGGCACGTTCCGCAGCGATCTGTATCACCGGCTCAAGGTGGTCACGATCACGCTGCCGCGCCTGGCCGATCGGGCCCAGGACATTCCGCTGTTGATTGAGCACTTCATGAAGCAGTTTGCCAGGCGGCATCACAAGCAGGTCGACAGCATGTCGGCGGCGGCGCGGCGGCGGCTGATGGCTTTCGATTGGCCCGGCAACGTCCGTCAATTGCGCAACGTGGTCGAGAGCATGGTCGTGGTCGACTACGACGGCGTGCTCGACGTCGACGACTTGCCGAGTGAGCTGACGCCGCCCGGCGAGGCCCCCGAGGACGCCCCGGGGGGCAGCCTGGCGAGCCTGGTCGGCAAGCCGCTGTCGGAAATCGAGCGGCTGTTCATCGCCGAAACCTTGCAGCAAACCGGCGGCAACCGCGAAAGCGCCGCCGAAATGCTGGGCATCGGCCAGCGCACGCTCTATCGCAAGATCAAAGAGTATCAGCTGTAATGGGCGGGCAGCGCGGGCACGAGGCCACGCGCGACTTCTCGGATCGGTGCACCATGAGCGACATTCGCCAGCTGCCCACCAGCGTGATCAACAAGATCGCCGCCGGCGAGGTCATCGAGCGGCCTGCCAGCGTCGTCAAGGAGCTGATGGAAAACTCGATCGACGCGGGTTCCACGC
>CAZPED010000521.1:0-3423 GCA_964585335.1 uncultured Planctomycetaceae bacterium
GCCAGCTCCTCGACCAGCTCGTAGCCGTATTTGGCGCCCCCTTCCAGCAGCTTGAGCACCGCCACGGGCCCGGCCCCTCGCATCAATTCGCGTTCGATTCGCACGGTACACCTCGCTAAGTCGCCTCGCATACTATGCGTACCATAGTAAGTAACCGTCGAGCCTGTCAAGTTTGTGGCCAGCTCGCGGGGCCGCCGCCCTGCTTGCCGCCAACTTCAATCAGGTCTTACAATGCCTGCGCCGGCTGCGGCCCGCGCACGATGCGCTGGTCGAACAATCGCCGGCACGCTCCCAGGCGCACGACTATCAACCCTTCCAGGAGGTTCATCCATGGCCACCATGACCAAAACCGCCCGTGGACCGCAGATTCGCCAGACCCAGTGCTTCATCGGCGGCCAGTGGGTCCCCTCGGTCAGCGGCAAAACGTTCGAGACCGTCAATCCCGCGACCGAAGAGGTCATTGCCTCGGTGGCCGAGGGCGACGCCGCCGACGTCGATCTGGCCGTCAAGGCCGCCCGCAAGGCCTTCGACAAGGGTCCCTGGCGCACCATGGATGCCCGCGAACGCGGTCGGCTGATGTATCGCCTGGCCGACCTGATCGAGGACGAGATCGACGAGCTGGCCGCTCTCGAGTCGCTCGACAACGGCAAGCCGATCCGCGAGTCGCGCCACGGCGACCTGCCGCTGGTGATCGACTGCCTGCGCTACTACGCCGGCTACGCCGACAAGATTCACGGCCAGACGATACCCATCCGCGGCAACTACTTCTGCTACACCAAGCGCGAGCCGGTCGGCGTGGTCGGGCAGATCATTCCCTGGAACTTCCCAATGCTGATGGTGGCCTGGAAGTGGGGCCCCGCCCTGGCCGCCGGCTGCACCATTGTGATGAAGCCCGCCGAGCAAACACCGCTCACCTGTCTGCGCATGGCCCGGCTGGCCCAGAAGGCCGGCATTCCCGACGGCGTCATCAACGTCGTCCCCGGCTTCGGCCCCACGGCCGGCGCCGCGGTGGTCAAGCACCCGGGCGTCGACAAAGTGGCTTTCACCGGCGAGCATCGCACGGCGCAAATCATCATGCGCGACGCCAGCGAGTCGCTCAAACGGCTTACCTTCGAGCTGGGCGGCAAGAGCCCGAACATCATCTTTGCCGATGCCGATCTAGACGCGGCCGCCCGCGGCACGCACGTCGGCCTGTACCTGAACCAGGGTCAGTGCTGCTGTGCCGGCAGCCGGGTGTTCGTCGAAGAGAAGGTACACGACAAGCTGATCGACAAGCTGGCGGCCATGAACAAGGCCCGCAAGGTCGGCGACCCGTTCGACCCGGCCACCGAGCAGGGCCCGCAAGTCGACAAGGCGCAGTTCGACAAGATCATGCACTACGTCGACCTGGGCAAGAAGGCCGGCGCCGAGTGCGTCACCGGCGGCGTTCGCCACGGCGACCGCGGCTACTTCATCGAGCCCACGCTGTTTGCCGGCGTGACCGACGACATGCCGATTGCCCGCGAGGAGATCTTTGGCCCGGTCCTTTCGGTGCTCAAGTTCAAGAGCGTCGACGAGGTGATCGAGCGGGGCAACAACACGATGTTCGGCCTGGCCGGCGCCGTGTGGACCCGCGACATCGGCAAGGCCCACCGGCTGGCCAATTCGCTGCGTGCCGGCACGGTGTGGGTCAACTGCTACGACGTGTTCGACACGGCCGCTCCGTTCGGCGGCTTCAAAATGTCGGGCATCGGCCGCGAGCTGGGCGAAAAGGGCCTGGAAGCCTACACCGAGAACAAGACCGTGACGGTGAGTTTGGACTAGATCCACGCCATCCGCACGTCAACCAACCCACCAAGCCGCGCCGAGGCGACGTCAGTCCCTCGGCGCGGCTTTTTTGTGGTGACGCGACCAGACTTTTCGGTCACCCAGTGCCACGACCTGTCGGCGCACGACAAACAATCGGGCAACGCCGAGGGTGATCACGAAAAACAAAACCGCGGCATCCGGCCCCTAGGTCCGAATGCCGCGGTCTGAGTTGCACGCTCAACTATCGTTGCAACCTCGCTACTGCTGCACGCCATCGACCGCCGCGCGGTCGATTACGGCCACGTTGTTCGCCTTGTCGAGTTCATTCACGGCCCCATTGGGGTCGACGGCCACGAGCAGCCGCTCGAACGGCTTGGTCGTGTGGCTCACGGTGCTCACCATCTGCATCGCCCGCACGGGCATCCGCAGCACCACTTGCTGCACCTGTCCGGCGGCTAGGCCCGGCACTTCCACCAGGGCGCTGGGGCCATCGTCCGACAGCGTGCCGTCGATCGTGGCCAGCAGGGCCACGCGGAACGTCCCCGCGGCTTGCGTCCCCTGATTGCGGAAGGTCACCCGGTAGGCTGGACCGGCCACCAGCGTCGCCGGCGCCACCAGCTCGATGTTCTCAAGCGCCAGGTCCACGCTTCCTTGACTCGTGGCCACAACCGGTTCGACCGGAGCCACGGCAGCCACCGGATCGACGCTCGGCGTCACGCTCGCCACCGTGCCGACCACGCCGCCATAACCACCATACCCGCCGTAGCCACCATACCCACCGTAGCCGCCCAGCCCGCCAAACACCGGCACCGGGAAGGGAATCGGGCAGCCGGTGCCGCAGGGAGCCGGCATTGGCATCGGGCTCGACGAACCGCTGGGAGCTCCGCCGGTCGATCCACCCGTCGATCCGCCAGGAGTGCCGCCCGTCGAGCCACCAGGCGTGCCGCTGCCCGTGCCACTGGGGGTACCGCCGCCCGTTCCGCTGGGAGCGCCACTGCCCGAGCCGCCGCCAGCGCCACTGCCCGTCGAACCGCTGCCCGAGCCGCTGGGATTGATCACCTTGCCGACGATCGACTCCTTCATCGAGCTCGACAGATGATCGCTGAACTTCAGTTTGGCGCCGGTCGAACTGCCCCCCGTGGCGCTACCCGGCGACGTGGCCGACGTGCCGATCTTGCCCACGACCGATTGCTTGAGCGAGCTCGACAGGTGATCGGAAATCTTGAACGAAGAACCCGACGTCTTCGGCGGCAGCGGTTGCGGATTCAGACTCACCTTGTCGAGCAGGTTCTTATTGAACATCGAGCTGTACTTGGGGGGCAGCGGCTGCGGGTTCAAGCTCACCAGGTCCCCCGGCTTGATGTTCGAGTTGCCCAAGGCCGTGTTCTTCGAAAACTTGCTGAACTGATTCGTGCGGAGGGCGGTCACCTGCGATGAGACCGATTTCGACTTGGCGAAGACGCCCGGGTTGCCGTTCTTCGCCAGCGTCGAGACGTTCGTCGAATACAGTTTTTGCTTCATGGCGGGCGTGCTGGAAAAGTTGCGGGCCGAGATCATCTTGGGGCTCGAAGACATTCCGCCCATGTGAGCGCTGCCCCCATGCCAGCCGCCGGCCAAGGCCAGGTTGCCGCTGGC
>CAZPED010000522.1:0-3422 GCA_964585335.1 uncultured Planctomycetaceae bacterium
TCGCTGCTCGAATTGTTGCCACTCTTCGACCGATCGCGATTGCGGAAACGGCTCGGGTTCAATGGGCTTGGGCGACGTCCAAACGATCTCGAAGTCCAAGTCTTCGGTGATCTGGCCGATCCGCGCGCTGCGCAGCGCGTGCTGGTTTTCCGGGTCGATCGTCACCAGTCCCTCGGGAGCCTCGAAATTCAGGTCGACGATCGCGCGGCGGATATCCGCTGGCTGTATCGACTTGGCGGCATCGACCGCGCTGCCCCAGAAGTACATGGCCGTAAAGGCGGCCACCATCGGATCGTTGATCACGCGGCTGGCGCCAAAGCGATCGCGGAACCGTTCGATCAGATTGTGGTTCTCCTCGCGATCCAGGCTCTGAAAGTAACTCCAGGCGGCGTAGTCGCCGGCCATTTCGCTGGGCGCCAGGGCGAACGTGCGCAGCTCTTCCTCGGTGACTCGCAGCGAGATCGTGGGCACTTCGGCGGCCAGGATTCCAGCGGCCCGCAGCGACTGAAACAGCGACGCGTTACCGATGCCGCTGACGGTGTTGAGCACCACGTCGGCCCCGGACGACTTGATTTCGGCCGCGACGTCGCTGAAATCGAGCTCGCCCAGCCGTTTGAACCGTTCGCCGGCGACCGTCGCGCCGAGCGTCTTCAATTCGTCCTTGATGATTTCGTGCAGGCCGTGCGAATAGATGCCGTCGGCCCCCACCAAGAAGAACCTGCGCTTGCCCTGGAAGGCAAAGGCCCATTTAACGGCCGGAAGCACCTGCTGGTTGGGCGCTCCGCCCATGTATACGATGTACGGCGACTGCTCGAGTCCCTCGTAGGTCGTGGGGTAAATCAACAAGTGGTTGTGCCGCCGGCAGACTTCCTCGACGGCCTTGCGGCAGGGGCTGCGCCAGCAGCCGAACAGCGTCGAGACGTTCTCTTCCTGGATCAGTTTCTCGGCTTCTTCGGCAAACGTCAGCTCGTTGGACCGGCCGTCGCGCACGATCGCCTCGATGCGTCGGCCGCCCAGCACGCCCCCCGATTCGTTCAACTCGTCGACGGCCAACAGGAAGGCGTCGACAATGCAGCGCTCGCTCGCGGCCATCGGGCCGGAAAGCGAATGGACAATGCCCACTCGCACCGCCGGCAACTCCGGCGAAGCCGGCGGCGTTTGGGGCGCCGCGGCGGCCGGCACGGCGCTGGCCGCCAGCGCGGTGGGCACTTCGGGCACCAGCGGATGGCCGTTCACCGATTCGCCACGAGTAATGCGGTGATACTGCATCCAGCCGCCCAGGCCGATCGCCAGCAGGATCACCAGCGCTCCGGCCCAGGCGCCCCAACCCAGCTTGTCGCGGCGGGTCAGAGGCAGCTTCGAGTCAGTCGTCAGCGAGGCGTTTGGCGCCTTGGCGTCGCCGTGACTGACGCTGCGCTCGATCCGACGAATGGTCTCGACGACCTGTCGGGCAGTCGCCGGCCGCGCTTGAGGGCTCTTGTTGAGCAGTCGCTCGATCAATTGCACCGCTGGCGTCGGCAAGTTCGGAACCAGGTTGCGAATCGAGGGCAGGTCGTCGTTCACCACCGCCCGTAGCGACATGATCTCGCTGTCGCGAGCAAACGGCGGCCGCCCGGAAAGCATCGCATACATCAGGCAGCCCAGCGAGAACAGGTCGCTCCGCTCGTCGAGCTGCAGTCCGCAAGCCTGCTCGGGCGACATGAAATTGGGCGTACCGACGACGTGGCCTTGCGTGGTCAGTTGCTCGCGGAGCACGATCGGCCGCGCGATGCCGAAATCGAGCAGCTTGACGTGGCAGTACGGATCGCTGGCGCGTTTGCTGCGCAGCCAGATGTTGGCGGGCTTGATATCGCGATGAATCAGGTGTTTTTCATGAGCGATGGCCAGGCCCTCGGCCACCTCGCGGGCGATGCGCAACGCTTCGGCGACTGGCAGCGACCGCTGCCGCTCCAGCCGGGCTTCGAGCGTCTCGCCGGCCAATAGCTCCATGACCATGTACAGCGCGTCGCCGTGCTGGCCGACCTGGTAGATCGTCACGATGTGGTCGCTCGAAAGCGAGGCGGCTAACCGGGCCTCTTGCATGAACCGCTTTTGCATGAGCGCGTCGGCCTCGCCGGGGCGCACCACCTTGATGGCCACGTGACGGTCGAGTTTCTCGTCGTGAGCCTCGAACACCACGCCCATGCCGCCTTCGCCCAGCACCCGCAAGATGCGGTAGCCGTCGAGCCGCCCCAGTTCGTCGGCACTTTGGGGCGGCGACAGGAAGTCGTAACGCTCGTCGGCCGGTCGACCGGTCCGTTGCACAGGGTTCACGCTGCTCGTGCCCACTTGCTCTTGCTTTCCAGGATGCGAGAGGTCGCCAACCGTGTCGTTTTCGTTGCGCGCTGGCGACGAGGCGGCAGCGCCGCTGGCGCAGTCACCGGCGGCTACGTCGTTCGTCAGCAATGACTTGGGCTCGGCGTTCATAGGGGGCGAGTGTCCGGGGGCTCAGTGGTCCTGGTGATCGCGTAGCGCTTAGGCGCCCAGCGTCGGCGGGGGGCTTAGCGCCCGAAATCGCGAGGTGATTGATTTGCGCTTGGCGGCCGACAGCGGCGCGAAAGAGTCGGCCGTCGCGTCGTAGGCTAGCACTTCGCCGTTTTCGAAGTGATAGACCCACCCATGCAGCCGCAAACGACCCTCTTGCAGGGCATCGGCCACGGCGCGATAGGTTCGCAAGTGATCGAGCTGCACCAGCACGTTCTGCTCGGTGACCGCCTTGATGCGCTCGGCGGGCGTCAGCCGGCCCGCGACCGCTTGCACCCGCGGCAGACAGGGAGATGCGTGTTCGAGCCAGGCCGCCACGTGCGGCAACTCGTCAAGTGCGCCGGGCGTAATGAGCGCCTGCATGGCGCCGCAATAAGAGTGGCCGCAGACGATAATGTCGCGGACGCGGAGGTGACGCACCGCGTACTCGATTGTCGCACCCTCGCCGCCGCTGGCGGGTCCTGCTGGCGGAATCAGGTTGCCGGCGTTTCGCAGCACGAACAGTTCGCCCGGTTCGGTCTGGGTCAGCAGGTTCGGATTGATCCGCGCGTCGGCGCAGGTGACAAACAGCGCCAACGGACGTTGGCCGGCTTGCAGGCCTTCGAACAGCTCGCGCTTCTCGTCAAACACCCGGTCGTGAAAGTCGAGGACTCCCTGGATGATCCGCGTCATGGCTGAACCTCGTCGAAGACCGATCGATCGGGAAAACAGGGTGTCGCGCGCAAACTATAGGTCAGGCAGCCAAAAGTGGGGCCCCGGCGCGCGCCGGTTCGCACGCCATTGCCGGCCGCAGGGCTCACTAACCGGCGCAATCGCTACCGTGGGAATGCCGCCGGACCGGTCAATTGGGAGGCATTCAGCCACCGCGTGGTTCACCGCTACATCGCTGACGGGGCCGT
>CAZPED010000523.1:0-3417 GCA_964585335.1 uncultured Planctomycetaceae bacterium
TTTCGGTGCGTTGACCGGCCGGTGGGGCCCTACTATATTCGAGTGGAGCGAAACGGGTTGCGGCGCAACGTGTTGCGTTGCCTGGCAGCCTCCCGCCTGAAATCGCGTCCGCTTGTCCAACCCGCACGCCCCAGGGCCAGCGCCATGCCGTCGTCACGCATCGCTTGCGCAATGGCCCTTTTCGTTTTGCTGCTCTGTTCGTTCGCTCCGTCTTTGCCACGCGCGCAGGCCGCCGACGCACAGGAATTCGCGGCCGAGGACATCGAGTTTTTCGAAAAGCAAGTGCGCCCGCTGTTGGCCGCGCGTTGTCATGAGTGTCACGGTGCCCAGCAGCAAAAAGGGGGCTTGCGCCTCGACCGCCGCGCCGCGGTCACGGTTGGCGGCGACACGGGGCCGGCCATCGTGCCTGGCAAACCCGACGAAAGCTTGCTGGTCGACGCCGTGCGTTATGGCGACACCTATCAGATGCCCCCCAAGTCGCAGTTGCCCTCCGGCGAGGTTGCAATACTGGTTGATTGGGTTCGCCGCGGCGCGCCCTGGGGCGCCGACGCCGCGGCCGACGGAGGCCAACCGTCTGCCGCCTTCGACATCGCCGCCCGGGCTGGTCACTGGAGCCTTCAACCGCTGGCAATTGCCGCGCCGCCGGCCGTTGACGACGAGGCCTGGGTGCGCACGCCGGTCGATCGCTTCATTCTCAGCCGTTTGCAGTCGGCTGGGCTCAAGCCGGCGCCGCCGGCTGACAAATACACGTTGTTGCGCCGCGTGACTTACGACCTGACGGGGCTTCCGCCGACACCCGCCGAAATTGCCCAGTTCATTGCCGCCACGTCTCCCGGCGCTTACGAGCGCGTCGTCGACCGGCTGCTCGCCTCGCCCCGCTATGGCGAGCGCTGGGCCCGGCATTGGCTCGACCTGGTGCGCTATGCGGAAACGCACGGCCACGAGTTCGACCCCGACATGCCCAACGCTTACCGCTACCGCGATTACGTCATTCGCGCGCTCAATGCCGATTTGCCGTTCGACCGTTTTGTCGTCGAGCACCTGGCCGGCGACCTGCTGCCCGAGCCACGCTACGTCGAAGGCGTCAACGAATCGCTTGTCGCCACGGGATGGTTCTTTTTGGGCGAGGCCAAGCATTCGCCGGTCGACGTGCGCCAGGACGAGGCCGATCGCATCGACAACCAGATCGACGTCCTGGCGAAGGCCTTCCTGGGGTTGACCGTTTCGTGTGCGCGATGCCACGACCACAAGTTCGACCCGATTTCGACCAAAGACTATTACGCGCTCGCCGGCTACGTGCAAAGCTCGCGCTACCAGCAGGCATTTGTCGACGATCCGCAACTGCTGGCTCCGCGCATTGGGGAATTGACCACGCTACAAGCCGAGCGCCGCAAGGCGTGCGAGCAATTCGCGCGGCTCGCGCTGTTGCCGGCCGTCGAGCAGCTGGCCCAAAGGCTGACGAGCCCCGACGCCGCTCAGGCTCCGCTGCAAAAATATCTCGACGAAGTCGCGCGGCCGAATCCACACGATCCGCTGCACGCCTGGGCCGTATTGAGCGCGCCAGCCGGCCCCGGTATGCCCTCCGATCTGGGTGTGCGACGCGCACAACTGGTCGAGCGCTTGCAGCAACTTGCCGCCACGCCCGCGTCCGGCACGACGCTGTTCGACTTTGCCAGTGGCACTTTGGGCGATTGGACTGCCACGGGCGCGGCCTTCGGCGATCGGCCGCTCCGCGCGCTCGAATGGTCGTTCAGCGATCCGCAGCCGCGCGCGGCGGGACGGGTGGTGGGTGCGACCGCGGCACACAGCGCAATGGCTTCGCGAAAGCTGGCCGGCGCGCTGCGCTCGCCCACGTTCGAGATTCGTCAGCCACTGCTCTGGTACCAGATCGCCGGTCAAGGCGTCACGGTGCGCCTCGTGCTCGACGGTTTGCAGCTGATTCAGGATCCGATCTATGGCGGCCTGAAGTTCAACGTATCCTCGCCACAACCGATCTGGCACGCGCAAGACGTCAGCAAGTGGATCGGGCACCGGGCCTACATCGAATTGCTTGACGAGGGTGATGGTTACGTGTCGCTCCAGCGCGTGGTGGCGGCCGAAAGTCGCGCCGTGCCCGCTGCCCGGCCCAACCGCTTGCTGCTGGCCGCGCTAACCGATCCGTCGCTCGGTTCGCTCGATCAAGTGGCCGCCCGCTATCAGGACGTGTTTCGCCAAGTGCTCTCCGAGTGGCTGGCCGGCGCCCCGGCCACGCCCGAGGAGAGCGAGGACCGCGCGGCCATCGTCAACTGGCTGCTCGAGCAATTGCCGCCAGCGGGCGCCGACTTTGCCGGGCAGTTGCAGCGGCTGCAAGCCGTGCGAGCCGAGCTCGACGGCCGGCAATCGCAGATTGAGTCGCAACTGCCGGCGCCCCGCCGCGCCATGGCGATTGCCGACGGCACGGCCGAGAACGAACGGGTGTTCATTCGCGGCAGCCATAAAACGCTTGGGGACGAAGTGCCCCGGCGGTTTTTGGAAGTTCTGGGCGGAGCCAAACATCCGGCCTCCGAGCGTGGCAGCGGCCGGCTTGAACTCGCCGAGCAATTCGTGGCACCCGAAAATCCGCTGGTTCCCCGCGTCATCGCCAATCGCCTCTGGCATCATCACTTCGGGGCGGGCCTGGTGCGCACGCCCGACGACTTTGGCGCCATGGGGCAGCCGCCGACGCATCCCGAATTGCTCGACTACCTGGCCGGTCAGCTCCAACGCGAAGGCTGGTCGCTCAAGGCGCTTCATCGCGAGCTGCTGCTGTCCAATACGTATCAGATGGCCAGCCATCCCGAAGCCGAGGCCGACCGCGTCGACCCGCAAAACAAGCTGTGGCACCGCATGAGCGTGCGGCGGCTCGAGGCCGAGGCCATTCGCGACGCCATCCTGGCCGTCTCGGGCCGGGCCGACTACACGATGTTCGGCCCGAGCGTGATGCCATACCTGGCGCCGAACATGACGGGCCGCGGACGGCCGCAAAACTCCGGGCCAGCCGACGGGGCAGGGCGGCGGAGCATTTACCTGGGGGTGCGGCGCAACTTCCTCTCGCCACTGTTCCAGGCTTTCGACTATCCCACGCCGTTCACGGCGATTGGCCGCCGTGGCACTTCGAACGTGCCCGCCCAGGCGCTGGCGCTGATGAACAATCCGCTGGTGATCGACCAGGCGCGGCTCTGGGCCGAGCGCGTGCAGGCCAGCGGCAGCGACCCCAGCGGCCACGCCCCGGTCAGCCGATGTCGCCGCGGAAGGTGGTCCACCGCCCAATCGCCAAGAAGACCACCGCGTAGCCGAGCAACCCCAAGATTCCCTGCCACGGCGCCAGCAGACCGGCCAGGCCGGAACTTACGTACAGGCTCGATCCGGCGATCGCCTCACCAGCGGCGCCGGGGAGGA